>CALDYC010000108.1 GCA_937941245.1 uncultured Acidimicrobiales bacterium
ACCGACAAAGTCGACCTGACCGCGTTGGCGACACGGCTGCAGGCCGAGGAAGAGTCGATCTCGCTTGCCGACGACGAAGGCGAACTGTCGGGCCCGGGCGAAATGTTCGGCCGACCCGGCATCCCCGACATGGAGTCGCTGTCGGAGATCATCCGCCTGCTCAACGAGCGCTATGGCGGACACTTCGAACCCGAGGAGCGTATTGTCCGGCACTTCTTTAACGGAGTCACGAACGGGCTCGCTGGTCGCCCGGATATTCAGGCTGCAGCGATCGCAAACAGCGAAGAAAACTTCAGTATCGCGATGGCCGACGAGTTCCAGGACGGCGTCATCGACCAGATGGGTGTCGCGAAAGATCTGACGACGGCCTACCTCGATCAACCCGAGTTTGCTGCCGATATCCGAGCGGTGTTCATGCCGTTACTGCAAACCAAAGCCAAGATCGCATATCAGGAGCACTGCCCGATCGGCGAACTGATGGCAGCGAAGGAAAGCGACTGGCTCGAATACAAGTCCACCTTCCATGTAGAGGCTGACACCGGCGCACCACACAAAGGTGTCGAGACCGCGGCGATCAAGTCGGTCGCTGCGTTCCTGAACTCGTGGGATGGCGGCACGTTGCTGCTCGGTGTCGCCGAAGACGCCGAGGGCAGGGGAGTGCCGTTCGGGCTCGAAGGCGACTATGCCCAGTTCCGCAAAGGCGGCAAAGACGACGAAGACCAGTTCCTGCGAGCCCTAACTGACAAACTCACACACTCGTTTGGAGCCGCTGCGGTGACCAACCTGTCAGCCCGAGTGGTCACGGTCGATGGCAAAGACATCTGCCGCGTGCACATCAAACCCTGCGGCTTCCCCGTCGAAGCCAAGGTCACCGTCGTCGACAAGAAAGGCCAACACGTCAAACAAACCAACCGCTACGTCCGCCTTCCGAACAAGTCCCACAAGTTCACCAACGACGACGAGTGGGAGAAGTTCAAGACTCAGCGGTGGCCGAGGAATGCGAATGTCTAACGCACGAATCATCTTCAAGCCAAACATCTACTGATATTGCTTTGAGCAATTGGTAGTAAGGCTGGCTAGCAACATCGAGGACCCGATACGACAACGCCACGGAACCCCGTCGACTGCGAGCTAGCGAATGATCGGATACAACAGCTTTTTGGGAGATTCACCCTCAAAGCAACGCCAACGCCCCGTCCTCTCGGTACACGACTGTTCTGGTCGCTCGCCACAGGAATGCAGTAGGGAAGCACCCGAGGGCTAGTTCAGTCAAAATTGGTGCAACCACGCGGAGTCTGCGCGCGATTGGGGCCCCCAGCTGCGATTGCCTATCGCGCGACGGAATTGCCTGTCACACGCTCGTTCTAGGTTCCGAGAATGCGCAGTTATCAGAACCTAGCCACTCAGTTCCTCAGCCCCGCGCCAGCGGCCGAACTGGCTCGCCGGTGCGACAGCTCGCTAACCCTTGATTTCGAAGCTTCGAAGCTGGCGTCGAACGCATTGAGCAGCGCCACTGAAAAGGCTTACCAAAGCGACTGGAAAGATTTCGTGCAATGGGCAGATCAAGCCGACGTGATTGCTCTGCCCGCCAGTCAGCACACGATCGCTGCATACTTGGCCCATCTTGCAATAGCGCGGGACCTGAAGCCCGCAACGATTGAACGTCGTGTCGCATCGATTAGTCATTCGCACCAGCTGGCAGGGGAGCAGAGCGCGACAGGCGAGTTGTTTGTGCGACGCGTGCTCGCAGGCATTCGGCGACGTGCCGCCGAGGCAGCTTCCATTTCTGGCGAGCGATCCGCAACCCGGCAGGCGGCACCAATCGATCTGCCTGCACTTGTCAAGGTGTGCGCGTTCATAGACACCACGGATGCGCGTGGGCTTCGTGACCGAGCACTGCTGCTTGTTGGATTCGCTGGGTTCTTCCGCCGGTCCGAGCTAGTAGGTCTGCAAGCCCAACATCTCGAACGTGTACCGGGCGGGGTTGTGGCGCATTTGCCAAAGTCAAAGACAGACCAGTTCGGCCGGGGCACTACACGAGCGATCAAACGCGGCACCACAAGCCTTGACCCAGTCAACGCACTCGACGAGTGGATCGCAAAAGCTGAAATCGTTTCGGGTCCGATCTTCCGTTCTGTTGATCGCCACGGAAACATCGCAACGACCCACCTATCCGACCGGTCGGCATCAGAAATTGTGAAGCGCCGTGCCAGCGCTGCCGGAATCGACCCTCTTCGAATTTCTGGTCACTCGCTGCGCCGGGGCGCTGCAACAACGGCGTATCGCAATGGGAGTGACCACCTCGCGATCGCCCGGTCTGGTGGGTGGGCAGAAGGCTCACGAACCCTGACTCGATACATCGAGCACGCCGGAATCATCGTCGACTCTCCCGATCTCGGACTCTAAAAAGCTGCAATTTTCGAGCCTCTAAGACCCGCTCCAAACGCGGTTTGACGAAGCACTTCGCGTCTCCGTCTATCTTCAGCAAAGATGACAAGCCAAGCGAAAACCCGTGGCCCCAGATTGAGTCTGAGGATTGACGCTCTATTGACGCCTGCGTTTAGGCAGACCTGCACAGCATTAGGACAGCGCAGAGTTCAGGGGGCGGAGCAATGAACGCTGCTGCTCCCACGACGACACGCAACTTGAGAGCAGCGATATTGGAAGACAGAACGCAACTCTGTTGTCCGTCGACTGTTTGTAACTGCGTTCCGCAGGCGTCTCCAAACGACACGGCTGCCTTGACGTTCCGCACTAAGGCACTCGATCTCGCGATTGTGCGGCTTGACAACTCCTTGCGCCTCAGCGTTCGCAAAGTTCTTCCGTTCAGCAGCTTCGTCGACGACATGGCTGTGTTCTACGAAATGAGTCCGAGCGGTGTCCGCGTTTCGCGATCGCCACGCCGTCAACGCTCTCAACTCGGAGAGGGCCGACTCGATGGACGACGGCGCATCAAGCTAACAACACAAGCGGCGTTTCGCCTGGGTGTCTGCGGCGGCGATTCGATCAGCGTCGTCCTGCTGGCTGATCGCACGTTGATTCTTACATCGATCGGTCAGCTTCTGGCCAACGGTGTCCACCTACCCGAGATGAAATGAGAAAGCAATGACACACGAATCGATGCGCATCGCCGACGTCGTAAACCGAGCCGAAAATTCTTTTCGAGTCTCTGAAGGGACAAAGCGAACCTACGCAAGAAGCTGGGAGATAGTTGCTCGGGAGCTCGGAGACGAGCGACTTGATGAGATTCACTCAGAGGCATTCGGTCGTCTGCGGCATCAGGTCGTCGATGACTTCCTGGCGAGAAAGAACCAGTTTGAGCTTGAGCATGGTCGCTCGCACCGAACTTGGACGAACGGTGACGCACTGAGCGATACGTTTCACAATGCGATCGTGAAGTTGTTCGTTCTCGAAGGTCTCGAGCCGCCATATCTCGGACGTCGCAACAAGGCTCGCAATTCGCGTCGAGAAGCAATCCCGTTCAAGACGATGCAGAAGGTCCTCGAGTTGGCACCCGCAATCGGGCCTGATCCGGATCTCACTGAAATGGTCATCGACCTGCTATTTGAGACAGGCGCTCGACGGCACGAGATCTTGAGCCTAAACCACGAACATCTCAACTTCGAATACAACCGTCTAACAATCGCCGGGAAAGGTAATTCGGTGCGCGAACTACCGATTAGCCGAGACCTAGCGCTCCGGCTCCGCGCTCGACCGCTAAAAGCGATAAACGACACTGCGAGTGCCAGCACGCCACTGCTCCTTCGTCTTGACGGGACACGATTCACCGGCCGTTCGTTGGACGGCATATGGGAGAGGATGCGAAGAGCGCTGCCCGACTCTGTGGACGCAGCCGACAAGGTGTCATCACATCGCGTTCGCTATCTCACGCTGACTCTGGTGGAACGAGAATTCAGCCAGGAACATGCCCGTGACTTCGCGGGTCACAAACCCATGTCCACTACCGCTGGCTACACCAAACTTGTGTGGACCGAAAAAGTGTTCGTGCACGACCACCTCTTCCCGCACCACCCTGCGGCTAACAAGGCCTCCGTTGCGACCAACCCAGCGGCGACGCGCATCAGCCAATTTCGTTAGTTGCAGGCATCTTCGCGACCATCACGGGTGGTGGCCACGCAAATCGGCCGTGGCCTTCGACCGGTGGCTACGAGCCGTCAGCTGCCTGAGTCTGGGATCCGAGTGCTTTCGCTATCTCATCGCTCAGCGGCTCGTCGAATCGTTCAAGAGCGTCGTCCGGACCGTAACGCAGAATGAATCCACCGATTCGCAAGTGATATCCGGGCGTTTGCGGATCAGAGCCGAGAGTCCTGACGAGAATGCCCAGTGACAAACCGTCCGCCGTCGGGTCGAAGCCAAGTTCCAGGCGCCCCGAGTAGTCTCCAGGACGCGGTAGTTCCAGTACTCGGGTGAATAAATCCAACTTCTCCAGCGCCCAGTCACGAGCCATCATCGAGTTGTCGCTTGCCGGTAGGCCTGTCCCGAAAAGAGGAATGGACTTCCTGGCGGTCTTCAATAGTTGCTCCGACAGTTTCTGCATCCTCGATTCGGTGGCGCTCCTCCCGTTATTGCACGGCTCGCAACACGGCATCGTGGCCCCTTCCGCACCGCGTGACAACACCCACTTCGGGAGAGCGTGTTCTTTCGTGCTGCACA
>CALDYC010000109.1 GCA_937941245.1 uncultured Acidimicrobiales bacterium
CCCCCGACGAGGGCTCGATACCCGATGAGAACACGCGGACGTTCCAAGCACGCTCTGCTGCCTGCGATGGTCGTCGCGACCCTCGTCTTAGGCGGATGTTTCGCAGGCGAGTCGAGCCAGTCGAGCGACCCGGACAACCTGATCATCGATGTCGAACCTACGGTGTATCAGTTCATCGATCAGGAGTCCGCGAATTTGGCGGGAACCTCAACGAGTCCCGACAAGATTCAACCAGGCGACTGCTTCAACGAATACCTCTATCGCGATCGCACCGACCTTTTGCAACAGGTCACCACCAAGGTCAGCTGCGATACGCCGCACGATCGTGAAGCATTTGCGAGGACTCAGCACCCAGCCGGCGAAGATGAGCCGTTCCCGTTGAACGATGAGCTCACACGATGGGCCGAGGCCTACTGCCTCGACGAGTTCAGCGACTTCGTCGGCCTGGACTATGTCTTGTCTCTGCTCGAGATCGGCACGGTCCTTCCAGAATTCGACGCGTGGACCGAGGACGGCTACCGCGACATCACGTGTTATGTGTACCCGGCGAATGGTGGCCGGCTCCGCGAGTCGGTTGAGCGGCGCGGTATCTGAGCGCGCCCGCATGCTGGCAAGATGATCAGATGGAACCGGGTGCCTTCAGGTTGACACAGTTCAGTCACGGTGCCGGTTGAGGTTGCAAACTTGCTCCACGTGAGCTGGCGCACGTGCTGCGCCGTCTGCCAACTCCAGATCACCCGGACCTGCTCGTCGGGTCAGCCAGCGGGGACGATGCTGCGGTGTGGCGACTATCGGACGATCAGGCCCTGGTCTCGACCGCTGATTTCATCACCCCAGTCGTCGACGACGCGCGCACCTGGGGACGGATTGCCGCCGCCAATGCCGTCAGCGATGTCTACGCCATGGGTGGCACTCCGTTGTTCGCTCTCAATCTCGTGGGTTGGAATGCCGAGGCCCTTCCGACTGACCTACTAGGCGACGTACTTTTGGGCGGAAGCGACATCGCAGCCGAAGCCGGCTTCGTCGTGGTCGGCGGGCACACCATCGACGATCCCGAACCCAAATACGGCATGTCGGTGACCGGAACCGTGCACCCCGATCGCATTTTGACAAACGGCGGTCTTCGCCCCGGCCAGGCTCTGCTGCTCTCCAAGCCGCTCGGCGTGGGCATCATCACCACCGCCATCAAGGGCCAAGCCGTCGACCAGCAGACGGCTGACGCTGCAGTCGCATCGATGCAGAAGCTCAACGACCGGGCAGCAGCAATCGCTCTCGCTCACGGTGCAACCGGTTGCACCGATATCACCGGCTTCGGGTTGCTCGGCCATGGTGGGCGGATGGCCGTCGAATCTGACGTTGCGCTTGACATTGACGTCGATGCGCTTCCATTGCTGCCAAACACTCGTGAACTCGCCGAGCACGGAATAGTCCCAGGCGGCACGCGGCGCAACCTCGACGGCAATCGCCAACTCCTCGAGGCTGACGGTCATGACGAGGTCACCCAGCTGATCGTTGCCGATGCACAGACATCGGGCGGGCTGCTGTTCGGCGTCGACCAGGATCAGGCAAACGAAGCACTCGCCGAGCTCATTGACAGCGGCCACCATGGCGCAATCGTCGGCTCGGTTGTTGCCTCAGCGCCTGCGGTCCGCTTGCGCTGACCATCGACTCGCAAGGAGCGCAGCATGGCTGACCGGCCGGTTCCCGAAGTCACCATCGATGATCGGTTGGTGCGAGACCTGCTTGCTGCACAGCGACCGGAGCTCGCGCACTTACCCATCGCCGAGCTCGCTCGGGGTTGGGACAACACCAACTTTCGCCTCGGCGACGATCTGGTCGTACGAGTGCCGCACCGATCCGAAGCCGTGCCGCTGATTGAGCTCGAGCACCGGTGGGTGCCAGCGGTCGCCCACATGGTCGAGTTGTCGGTCCCAATTCCGCTGCACGCGGGGTTGCCATGCGACCAGTTCAGTTGGCCGTGGTCGATCGTTCCGTGGTTCGACGGAACCCACCTCGCAGCTGCGACCCTCGCCGACAAACGCGTCGAGGCCGCACGATTCGCGAGCTTCCTCAACCAACTACACCAGCCGAGCCCGCATGACCTGCAAACAAGCACGATCCGCGGATGTCCGTTAGACGACCGCAGATCATCGTTCGAGAATGCGATCAGTGCCGCCGCGCAATATCTCGACCCTGCGGCCGCCCGTGCCCTATTCGATCAGGCAGTCATGGCTGCGCCTGCTTCGCACCTCACGTGGGTCCACGGCGACCTCCACAGCCGCAACATCATCGTCGACAACCACGAGTTGGTAGCCGTGATCGACTGGGGTGATGTATGTGCTGGTGACCGGGCAACAGACCTCGCAGCGGCATGGATGGTCGCGCCGGACCATGTTGATCTGATCCTGGAGCACTGCATGGCCGATGATGACACTCGGCACCGTGCGCTCGGATGGGCCACGTACTTCGCCGTCATTTACCTCGCGCACAGCGATGACGATCCTGAACAGCTCCGCATCGGGCACAACCTCTGGCTCACGCTGACCGACGAGTTGTAGCCCCCAGCCCCTGGATCGGGGGCGAGCGATGTCGGTCCCATGACAACCAGCGGGTTCGGTGGGTACTCACGCTGCGAAGTAGCGTCGGTGTCGCGCTCGCTTCCTCAAGGAGACCCATGGATGTCAGTACGGCTGTAGCTCAACGCTCGTCGATCAGGGAATTTCGATCCGACCCGGTGTCGAATGACACGATCGCCGAGTTGTTGACGAAGGCAGCCCGCTCACCTTCGGGCGGCAACCTTCAGCCGTGGCGAATCTGGGTCGTCAACGAAAAATCGATGACCGATTTCAGGGCATTCATCGCCGCTCATCCGCCACATGCCGCCCCGGAGTACGACGTCTATCCGGCCTCATTGTGGGAGCCGTACCGAAGCTACCGATTCAGGGTTGGCGAGATGATGTACGACAAGCTTGACATCGGCCGAGAGGACAAAGCTGGCCGGCTACAGCAGTTCGCTCGCAACTTGGACTTCTTTGGTGCGCCTGCTGCATTGTTCTGCTTCATCGATCGCGGCATGGGATACCCACAATGGTCCGACCTCGGCATGTTCCTGCAAACCTTCATGCTGCTCGCCGAAGAAGCGGGGCTGAGCACCTGCGCTCAAGAAGCGTGGTCGGTCGCCCACCAACAGGTCCAGCAGTTCACCGAAGCACCCGCTGAACTGATGTTGTTCTGCGGCATGGCCATTGGATACCGCGACCCCGACGCTCCCGTAAATGCGCTGATCAGCGAACGTATGCCGCTCAGCGAATTTGCGACTTTCCTGTGAGTACCTCGACCGGCGTCCCGGTCCCCATTATCGATCTGTCCGACCCGTCCACCGCTCAGCTCGACGCCCTCGACCACGCGTGTCGCACGCACGGGTTCTTTCTGATCTCGGGACACCAAGCTGATGACATCATCGACCGCACCTGGCGCCAGACCGAACGATTCTTCGAAGCCGGACCCCTTGTACTCGAACCGCTGCGACGCACTCGGGAGCAGCCGATGGGTTTCTTTGACCGCGAGCTCACGAAACGCAAACGCGACCACAAGGCAGTGTTCGATTTCCTCGACCCCCACGACCCGGTTCGAGATCAGATCAATCGCTGGCCGGACAACCTCGACGGGTTTCGAGACGTCATGGCCGAATTCCATTCAACGTTTACCGACCTGTCCCGAAAGACCCTGGCCATACTCCATCAGGTACTTGCAATCGGAAGCGATTCGCAAGCCCAGCTATCGATCGATCCGGCAAACAGCACCGTGCGATTGAACCACTACCCCGTTGGTGACCCGGTGCCCGAAGATGAGCGGGAGGGACTCGTCGAGCTCGGCGAGACTGCGCTCGGCTATCACACCGACCCCGGCACGATCACACTGTTGCTGCAAGACGACACCGGAGGGTTACAGACTCAGGATCGCGATGGCACCTGGATCGACGTGCCTCCGACACCAGGAACCGTTGTCGTCAACCTTGCCGATGCCGTGCAAGTGCAGACCAACGATCGCTGGCGGGCGGCTGTACATCGAGTCGTGCCGATGACGACAGACCGCCGATTCAGCATTCCCTACTTCGGTAACCCGGCTCGCAACGCGCACATCGCACCATTACCCGAACTCAGCCCCGTTCCCCGCTACGACTCATTCAATTGGAGCGACTTCATGCGGGCGCGCACCCAAGACAATTTCGAAGATCTTGGCACCGCTGACGCGCAGATCAGCGACTACCTGAAGGCTGACGTCGACATCTAACGCTCGGATTGGCCACGCCGAACAGAACCACGTCGACCTTGCGCTTCGCCATGATCGCCGACATGGGCTGACCCGTTTGCCAAGCGATCGAGCCTGAACAGCGAGATGCCTGTGCGCTGAGACATTGGCTCATCGCACAGGCATCACGAACTTGATCAGGTTAGAGGGCTATCTCAGCCCGGTTGTCGGGTCAGAGCCGACTGAGCTCGGTCACTCCCAAGGGTTCTCGTCGCTTGATGCGTTGAGGAATGTCTTGCGAGTTGGTCGGTGGTACGGGTCGGTCAACGGGAACCGTTGGATCAGGTCCTTGGCCTGTTTGACCCACTCGTCACGCTCGATACGACCAGGGAATGCGAGCGCATCATCGACGATGTCGATGTCCTTCGGAGCGAAGTTGGCCAGCTGTTCCCACGTGGTGATGCCGTATTCGTTGAGTGTCTGTTCAAGCACTGGGCCAATGCCGTTGACGACCTTGAGATCGTCGGTATGCGCAGCACCTGCGGTGCCGAGCTTGGTCGTGCCCTTTTCCCAATCGGTGAGGATTGTGCGACCGCTCTTGTCCTTGCGTGCCCACTCGACCGGCTTGTGTCCAGCTTCGATGAACGCACGGGCTTGCTCTACCCACTCGTCACGCTCGATACGGCCGGGGAAGTCCTCGAGCGCACCGTCAACCGTTGCGACCTCTGCTGGGGTCAACGCTGCGAGCTGTTCCCACGACTTGATATCGAAGGTGTTGAGCAGCTCTTCCATCTTCGGTCCGATGCCGTTGATCTCCTTGAGATCATCAGCATGGTCCGAGCCGACGGTTCCGAGCTTGGTCGTTCCCTTGCGCCATGCACCGCTACTGAGCGATGCAAGGGAGTTGGCGGGTTGAGGTTTGCGGTTGGCTTCGGCGAGTGCGGCCTCGAGTTCCGCGATTCGATTTGCGTTGGCGGCGAGTTTTTCTTCGACGCCCGCATGGTTGGTTCGGCAGGTCTGTGCCTCAGATTCGAGGGCTGGGACCTTTGCTGCAACTTGACGAGCCTGGTCGCGTTCTGCCTGAGCGGCAGCAGCGTTGCTCTTCGCAGCTTCGAGGTCGCTTCGCAGCTGAGCAAGCTCGGCCAGCTTGGCTTCGGCTTGATCCGCACGGCCGTTTGCCGCTTGGAGCTTGGCCGTCAGGTCAGTGACCTGACCACGGTTCTGGTCGAGCTCACTCGTGAGGTTTGACACGCTGGTGCGTGCACCTCCCAGCTCCTGCTCAATTCCGGCGAAGCGAGCAACCTGCATGTCGAGATCGCTCTTTGCTTTGCCAGTCGCAGTGTTGGCGGCCTCGACCTCGCCTGCCAGGCGAGTGAGGTCCGCACCAGCAGCTTCGAGGTCGGTCTCGAGCTTGGCGGCACGTTGTTGTGCGGCGTCGAGCTCGGCTTGTAGCGACGCATTGGACTTGCGTGCTGCATCGAGATCAGCTTGCAGGGCCGCTCGTTGCTTGGACGCAGACTCGAGATCTGCTTGGGCGGCAGCCAGTGCCGATGCGCCAGCTTCGAGTTCAGCGATTCGGCTCTGATTGGCGCTGAGATCGCCTTCGAGCGAACCAGTTCGTGCGTTTGCCGCGTCGAGCTTGGCCTGCAGATCCGCAGCGCGGCTCTTCGCATCGGCCAGCTCACCCTTAAGACCGTCGATCTCGCTAGTGGCGCCATCAACCTTGCTCTGCAGCGCAGCGCCAGCGGCAGCACCAGCCGTTGCGGCAGCGAGGGCCTTTTCGAGTTCGCCGATCTTGCCGGCATCGCTTTCAAGCGATGCGATCCGATTGACGTTTGCATCGAGGTCACCGCGAAGACTGTCGCGGTCAGCAACCGCTGCGTCGAGATCGGCCTGCAATGAACCAACCTTCGCGTTGGCGTTCTTCAGGTCGCCTTCGAGCGAACCGGAACGGGCTGCGGCCTCGTCGAGCTTGGCCTGCAGGTCCGCCGCACGGGCGTTGGCATCGGCCAAATCACCCTTGAGACCGTCGATCTCGCCAGTGGCGCCATCAACCTTGCTCTGCAGCGCAGCGCCAGCGGCAGCACCAGCCGTTGCGGCAGCGAGGGCCTTTTCGAGATCGCCGATCTTGCCAGCGTCGCCCTCAAGCGAACCGACCTTGGCGTTGGCAGCCTTCAGATCGCCCTCGAGCGAACCGACCTTGGCGTTGGCAGCCTTCAGGTCGCCCTCGAGCGAACCAATTCGTGCTTTGGCCCCATCGAGGTCGCCCTTCAGCGACCCGACAAGATTGGCGTCGCCTTCGACAGTTGCCAGGCGGTTTACGTTGGCGTCAAGGTCAGCTCGGATGCTGTCGCGCTCGCTGACTGCTGTCTTGAGTTCAGTCTGCAGCGAACCGAGACGGCTGTTGGCTCCGTCCAGGTCAGCCTTGAGCGAGGCCTCGGAGGACGTCAGCGCATTGATCCGTGCGCTGCTCGACTTCTCGGCACTTGCGAGTCGGTTGTACTCACTCATGTCGACGCTTCGACGGCGCCACCGCCACAGAAGCCAACCGAGGAAGAGGCCGAGCAGTGCGGCGATCAGGAAGGGGATGATGTATTCGAGGAAGAAGTACCACATGGTTATTGGTTCCTTTCAGGCGAGCCAGATTTTGACGGTGCGGGGTTGGATGAGGCGGTAGACATGGATTGCAAGACGGACAGCGAGAGCGGGGTCATCCGGTGAACTCCGGACGTGCTGGCGGCTGCGGTTCCGGATCCGGTGGTGCGGGCAGCACGTCGATGTCACCGGTTCCGGCAAGATCGATTTGAGCTGCTGCCTGATCACTAGGTGCGAGCAAGCGGTATGTCATCTGGGTGTCGTCGGTCGAAGCTTCGCCGGAGAGGACGTTGGCCGTGCCATACGCACTGATCACGTCGGCCAATTCGCTGATGCGAGTGTCAGATGTGTCAGATGGTGCGTCGTCATCAATGGTCAGTCGGTCGATGACGTTGGCTTCGCCAACCGCTGCGACGGCTGCGGCAACGAGAGAATCCCGTTGCGCTTCGGTTGCGACGACGCCATCAAGCTCGATGATGCTTCCGTCATAGTTAGCCGATGCGGCAATCGCTGCGATCGGCACGGCCGTCGGCTCGGCGGTTGGCTCGGCCGTGGGGGTCGGTTGCGGCGTTGCCGTTGGTGCCGGCGTCGCTGTCGGCACGGGGGTTGGATCCGGGGTCGGTGCCGCAGCAACAATCGGTGCGGCGGCCGCAAGGCCGGAGATGTCGACATCGCGTACACCTGGATCATCGACGGAGTCGTAGTTGCCAATGCCTGAATCGGCCAGGCAACTCTTGTTGGACGAACCTTGGTCGATAATTCGCTCGATGTCATCAGCGTCGTAGCCGGTCGGGATAATCCCGTCGACGTCGACCGAGCGATAGCTCCAGTCGAAGTCCAACTCACTGACATCGACGCCCTCGCATGCGAGATTGACGAGAGCTCGTTCCTGCATATTTGATTCCATGTGACGCCAGCCCCAGATGCCGCCGCCGATCAATAGACCGGCTAACGGAAGCAACCCGAGCCAACGCCATTTCCATGGGAATTTTCCGCGCCCGTTCGGTGGAACAAATGCTCCCCATCCGCCTCGGCTGCCACGACCTCCGCTCGATGCAAGGCTTGCTGCGCCCATTGATGCGGCGCCCTTGCCCGAGGTCGAAACCGACCGGCCAGACGTGGTAACGGTCTTGGCACCCTTCGAGAGCGCACCCTTACCTGAAGACGCGGCTGCTCTGCCAGAAGCAGCAGCTTTGCCTGACACGGAAGACTTGCCGGAAGCGGCAGCGCCCTTGGCAGACGAAGCCGCAGCCTTGCCGGAAGCGGCAGCACCCTTGGCACCGCTCACCCCCTTGGCAACTGCGCCTTTGCCGGATGCGGCAGCACCCTTGGCAGACGAAGCCGCAGCCTTGCCGGACGCGGCAGCACCCTTGGCACCGCTCACCCCCTTGGCAACTGCGCCTTTGCCGGATGCGGCAGC
>CALDYC010000110.1 GCA_937941245.1 uncultured Acidimicrobiales bacterium
CTCCACTGACTCTGACTCCACTGACTCTGACTCCACTGACTCTGACTCCACTGACTCTGACTCCACTGACTCTGACTCCACTGACTCTGACTCCACTGACTCTGACTCCACTGACTCTGACTCGACCGGCTCTGACGGCACCGCCACCGACGCTGATCCCATCGGAAACGATGAGGTACTCGTCGATCTCGCTCGCAACATCTTCAATGTCGACCCCACGCAAGACGAAATCGACTGCATGCTCGCCGAAGTCGACGGCAACGACGACTACACGACCACCCTCGAAGGTCTAGCTAACTCGACCATCAATCTCGACGACACGCCGCTGCGCCACGTCACCTACATCATGAACGGCTGCGTCAGCCCGTTGTCACTAGGCGAATGGGCCGCCGAAGCAACCGGCATAACTGGCGAAGACGGCCGGGCCGCACCTGTCTGCTTCGCCGACGCCTTCGCCGACGCTGACACCGGCGACGGTTCATTCCACACCTTCGCGGCGCTCACGCTGCAGTACCGGCTCGACCCGGCATCGATCGAACCGACCCGAGAAGCCCTCATCCGCTGTGCTCCCATCAAGAGCCTGGCTGGCTTCTTCGCCGAGCAATCTGAGCTGCTCACCGGCTACGCAACGACCGTTGATCGAGACTGCCTGACCGAAGCCATGGACTCGACCGACGTCACCGCCGCGTTCTGGTCCAAGCTCATCGCTGGCGACGCACCGCCAGCGACGACCCTTGATCCTCTCGTTGAGGGTTGCTCCGAGGTGACCGGAAGCGACCTCGATTCCACCGTCCCCGTCGACTTTGAACCATGGGCCGGGACCGGAGCCCTCGCTTCGGTGCAACCAGCTGCCCGAGCCGGCATATACGACGCTCCTCCGCCAATGACCATCGACGCCGACGGCGACTACGAAGCCGTCATCGCAACGGGCGGCGGCGAAGTCCGCATCAAGCTGTTCGCTGACACCGCTCCGCTGACCGTCAACAACTTCGTCAATCTGGCGCGCGATGGCTACTACGACGGAACGATCTTTCATCGAGTCCTTGACCAGTTCATGGCTCAAGGTGGCGATCCCACCGGAACCGGCAGCGGCGGCCCGGGCTACCAATTCGCCGACGAATTCGACGGCGGACCGGCACTCGACCGCAAGGGCCTGCTCGCCATGGCCAACTCGGGACCAGCCACCAACGGCAGCCAATTCTTTATCACGTTCGTTCCGACTGAATGGCTAACCGGCAGCCACACCGTCTTCGGTGAGGTCATCGCTGGCCAGGACATTGTCGATGCGATCGAGCTTCGCGACCCCGGCGCACCATCGGGCCCAGGACAGGCGCTCGAGTCCGTAACGATCATCGAGAGCTGACACCGAGCGACACGCTCCACATCAACCTCCGCGATTCGTGTCGCTCGATCGCGCCACACGGGCCACGACCGAGCGACGTGCTCGCTTTCATCCGCCCCGGCACGACCGGTTCGCCGAGTCGGCTGGCTCTCGAGACCAACCTCGACAATCAGGGCTGACACGACGTTGCCGAGGTAGACGCTCTGCGGCTGGGCGCCCCGCCGCAAAAACCGCACATCGTCGACGAACGCGCCACCATCATCGTCTGCGTTGTGCCAGGCTGGCGGCATGGCGATCTTGGTGCCCGGTCACTTTGTGATCCCCGATCACGAACTCGACCTGAAATACACCACCTCTGGCGGGCCCGGCGGACAGCACGCGAACAAAACCAGCAGTCGGGTGCAGTTGCGTTGGTCGATCGTGGACTCGGTCGTGCTTACCGATCACCTGCGCACACGTTTGACCGCGGCGTTCGGCGACGTCGTCCGCGTTGAGGTTGACGAAGCGCGATCGCAGCTCCGCAACCGAGAAGAAGCAGAGAAGCGTCTCGCCGAACGCCTGAGCGACGCACTCGTCACCAAACGGAAACGACGACCAACCCGACCTTCTCGCTCATCCCAGCGGCGCCGCGTCGAATCGAAACGCCGCGATGCCCGCACGAAGGCCATGCGCCGCAAGCCAACTGCGTGGGACTAACGCCAGCGCGCCGATGCCCGCTGTGACCCGGCCAGCAGTGACCCGGCCAGCTGTGACCCGGCCAGCAGTGACCCGGCCGGCATGACCAGCCAGCATGACCCGGTTCAGCGCCAACCTCGGCTTCCTCTGGCGCGACCTTGGCAGCACGCCGATGCCCGCTGTCACCCCACCAGCATGACCCCACCAGCATGACCCGGCCAGCAGTGAACCAGCAAGCATGACCCGGTTCAGCGCCAACCTCGGCTTCCTCTGGCGCGACCTTTCGACACCCGACGCCATTCGGGCTGCCAGCGCTGCCGGATTCGACGCGGTCGAATGCCACTGGCCCTACGACGACGATCCAATCTCGGTTCGGACGGCGCTCGACGACACCGCCATGACCATGATCGGACTGAACACCGCACGAGGAAGCAGACCCGGCGACGCCGGGCTCGCGGCAATGCCGGGCCGCTCCACCGAAGCACGAGAGCTCATCGATCAAGCAGTGAGCTACGCCGACGACATCAACGCAAAGTATGTGCATGTCATGGCCGGGCGGACATCGGGGCACCAAGCCCATGACACGTTCGTCGACAACCTGCGGTATGCCGCCGAACTCACCGCCCGATCCGAACGGATCGTTGTGATCGAGCCGCTCAACCATGTCGACACACCGCACTACTTTTTGCACACCAACCGCCAAGCGGCGGAGCTGATCCGACAGGTCGACCGGCCCAACGTGCGGCTCATGTTCGACTGCTACCACTCGTTCGTAACCGAAGGACAGGTGCTTGCCGAGATCGAAACCCATTTCGGTCTCATCGGTCACGTGCAATGCGCGTCAGCGCTGGGGCGGGCCGAACCCCGCACGGCGACCGGAGCGTCGGGCGACATCGACTATGGGGCGGTCTTCAGCCTGCTCACCGACCTTGGGTGGAGCGAACCAATCGGCGCTGAATACGTCCCAAGCGGCGCACTCGTCGAGGACACGCTCGGCTGGATGAGCGAGCTCCGATAGCGAGCGCAGAGACGAACCGAATCTGGCCAAGCCGACGCTGGCCAAGTCCACGCTGACCGAGCCCACCCGAACCTCACCAACGCGCCCCAACCAACGCAGCCCCAACCAACGCAGCCCCAACCAACGCAGCCCCAACCAACGCAGCCCCAACCAACGCGTACCAACCAACGCAGCCCCAACCAACGCGTACC
>CALDYC010000111.1 GCA_937941245.1 uncultured Acidimicrobiales bacterium
GTGGCAAATGCAATCTGCGCTTCGATGACACCAACCCTGAAAAGGAAAGTGCCGATTTCGTGTCGGCCATCGAGCACGACCTCGCATGGCTCGGCTTCACGAGCGACAAGGGCACGCTGTTCACAAGCGACTATTTTGATCAGCTCTATAGCTGGGCCGAGTCGCTGGTCGAGCGTGGTTTGGCATATGTCGACGATCAAGACGCCGACACGATTTCGGCCACGCGCGGCGACTTTACGACTGCGGGTACGAACAGCCCGTTCCGCGACCGTGCTCCCGACGAGAATCTCGACCTGCTTCGTCGAATGAAGGCAGGCGAGTTCCCCGATGGCGCCCGCGTGTTGCGTGCCAAAATCGATATGACCCATCCGAATATGGTCATGCGCGATCCGCTGATGTATCGCATCCGCCACGTTGAGCACCACCGCACCGGCAATGCCTGGTGTATCTACCCGAACTACGACTGGGCCCACGGCCAGGGCGACGCGATCGAAGGTGTCACGCATTCGTTTTGCACACTGGAGTTCGACAACAACCGGGAGCTCTACGACTGGTTCCTTGATCACCTCGACCTGCCGCTAGATCGGCCATACCAGACCGAATTCAATCGCCTCAGTTTGACCCACACCGTGTTGTCAAAGCGCAAGCTGGCTGCACTTGTTGCCGACAACCTCGTCGACGGGTGGGACGATGCCCAAATGCCAACAATCAGCGGGCTACGCCGACGTGGGTACCCCGCTGCGGCGTTGCGAGACTTCTGCGCGCATATCAGTGTGGGCAAGTCTGCGGGGACAACCGAAATCGAGCTGCTTGAGTCGTTCGTGCGAACCGAACTCAATCGAACTGCCGAGCGCCGAATGGCGGTACTTGATCCGATCAAATTGGTGATTACCAACTGGTCTGACGGTCATGTCGAGCCGCGCATCGTGGTCAACAACCCCGAAGACGAAAGCGCCGGGTCCCGCGAAGTGCCGTTCAGCGGCGAGCTGTGGATCGAGCGCGACGACTTCATGATCGACCCGCCAAAAAAGTTCTTCCGACTAGCACCCGGGCGTGAAGTGCGTCTGCGCGCCGGCTATTTCGTGACGTGTACCGACGTTGTCCTGGGCGACGATGGTGAGGTGGCCGAGGTACACGTGACCTATGACCCGGCAACCGCTGGCGGGCAGGCCCCCGATGGTCGCAAGGTAAAGGCGACAATCCATTGGGTGTCAGCTGCTCATGCCGTGCCCATTGACGTGCGGCTCTACGAACGGCTATTTGTGTCCGAACACCCGGGCGCAGGTGACACCGATCCACTCGAAGACGTGAACCCTGACCGAATGCGCATTGCCGTCGGAGCGGTCGGCGAGCCGTCGCTGGCAGATCTCGACGCAGGCAAGGTGGTTCAGTTCGAACGGATCGGCTATTTCGCCCACGATCGCGATGATCCGATGCGATTCCATCGCACGGTTGGGTTGCGCGACGAGTGGGCGCGCATCCAGAAGCGCAAGTGAGGGTGCACACATGACTGCAGTAACGAGCCAATACTCGGGCGCCGCGCGGTTCCGGCCGAGTCCGGTGTTCGGCATGCTCATCGCGATGACGGCGCTTTTCGGGGCGTTGCTGTGGCGAGGGCAGGACCTTGGCGGTGCCGGCATCTTCTTGTTTGTCGTGGCTGGCTGGGTGGTGTCGCTGACGTTGCACGAGTTCGGTCACGCTTTGGTGGCATACGTGGCTGGTGACCGCTCAGTGGCTGAGAAGGGGTACCTCACCCTTGACGTACGGCGTTACGCCGACCCGGGTACGTCACTGATCTTGCCGGTCGTCATTTTGCTTATCGGCGGAATTGGCCTGCCTGGTGGAGCCGTGTGGATCAACATGGGACTGATCCGTAAACCAGCTATGCGAAGCCTGGTGAGTGCTGCCGGGCCGCTGATGACACTCGGGTGTGCGCTGCTCTGTCTTGTTCCTGTCCGGTCCGGGTGGCTTGGCAGCGCCGACCCCTCCTTTGTGGTCGGTCTTGCCTTTCTCGGTTGGATTCAGGTGATTGCGTTGATCCTGAACCTGCTTCCGGTCCCGGGTCTTGATGGCTTTGGCATTGTTGAGCCGCACTTGTCTGCTCGCACGCGTCGCTCGATCGCTCCGTTCCGTCAGTACGGCATCATGATCATTTTCGTGGCGATTTGGCTGCTTCCGCCAGTCCGGGATCGCTTTTGGGATCTCACCGACGCCGTGTCGAACCGTCTCGGAGGCACGTCACTCGATGCGCTCAAGTCGATTGGCTGGAACGAGTTCAGGTTCTGGCAGCGCTGATGTCCGGATCGGTTCACGCGCAGACTCGTATCGATAAGTGGCTGTGGGCAGTTCGTCTGTTTAAGACTCGAACCGCCGCTGGCGATGCCTGTTCCACTGGCAAGGTCCGTATTAACGGCGAGCAAGCCAAGGCTGCTCGACGCGTGACGATCGGAGACGAAATCGTCGTCCGGCGGCGCGGCTACAAGAGCACCTACAAGGTGACCAAGATCATCGAGAAGCGGGTCGGGGCCGACCTCGCTGCAGACTGCTACGAGGATCTCACGCCAGAAGACGAACGCCCGCAACCACGGCGCCGCATCGGCGGATCAGACCTGCGTATCGATGCTGCGTGGGCCGAACGCAGCCGAGGTTCCGGCCGGCCCACCAAGCGAGAACGCCGTCAGATGGACAAATTCCTTGGTCCGCGAGGCAAGAAGTGATCGGTTTTCAGCAGGCAGGCTGATCAGCGGCAAAGTCGGCGCCACACAACATCCGTGCGTACAGCGGTGCGGTCGCTAGCGGGTCCTGCAGATACCCGACGGGTCGGTCGTCAACATGCAGTTCCCAGTGCAGATGCACCGAACTGTCGTTGTCGAAGATGCCCGCTGCGGCGGTCGACGTACCGCGGTTACCGGCCGACCCCAGAACCGTTCCCTGTGAGATCAGCTGGCCGACTTGGATGTCTTCGTCGACCTCGTTGAGATGGGCGTAGATCGTCACGATGTGGCCGTCGACGCCGTCGATGTCGTGGTCCATCACTACGACGTTGCCGTACAGCATGGCGAGGGTCCAGAACGGGGTGTCGACCGCATCGCCAGCGTTACGCAGCACTGCGTCGCGGTCTGCGGGGGTGGCATCGACATAGTCGTCAACGACAAAAATGACCTGTCCGTCGGCGGCAGCGATGATGTCATTGTCGGTGCTCACGCAATTGAAGTCGAGGCCGTTGTGGGTACCAGATCGGTAGTCGCGAGGAGCGCCAACAAGAAAGTCAGTGTTGTTGAACGGCAGCGAACACGTCGGCGCCGGAATCGTGATCGCCGAGGCAAGTCGGCTTGCCAAATCGCTGCTCTGTGCAGCAGACACCGGTGCATCGCGAAGCGGGTCGCTTCCGAATCGGGTGTCGTCAGTCACGAGCTCAAAGGCAAGAATGCCGTTCACTAACTCGTCGTTAATTCTGCGAGCGCCGAGCAGCCCGAGGTCGGTGGACGGGTCGACCAGCTGCCCGACACGCAGCTCTGGCGCAAGGGAGTCAAGGCCGGCATAGACCGTCGTGACGTTTGCTGTCCCGTTCAACGGTCCATGGTCAATCGCGACAAAGGGGCCGTAGGCGAGCGCTCGCAGCCATGGCCCATCGTTGCCGTCCGCGATCAGTTCCGCCTTGAAGTTGTTGAGCGGTGTCTGTTGGACCTTCATGACGACGCGGCCGGAAGCGATGGGCCGGGCTTGCACCCCAGGTTCGGAGCACACAAAGGTAAGCGCCGGGCTCAACGACAAGAAGTTGTTGGGCTGACGGACGCGCTCGTCAATAAATGGACAGGGGACGGGGGAAGTGGTTTCTGCTGCGCCGCGCACCGACGAAGCAATGGTCTGCCAGTCCTGCCGTGGAGAATTGAGAATGGGCACCGCAGTCGGAGCGACGTCAGCTACAACTGCACCGTTCTGTTCAGAGCTATCGATTTGCGACGTCACGTACAACGTGATGATCACCACGGCCGAGACGGCCAGTAGGGCGATGATTGTCTGGGCGCGGGAAAGTTCAGACATAAGGCACGGTCGGCACCAGAGCTACGGTGCGACTCAACACTAACGGGGGAGGACCCGACACATGGGACGGCTCGACAACAAGGTCATTGTGATCACAGGCGGAGCGCGCGGACAGGGCGCGGCCGAAGCGGACCTCGCCGCGGCTGAAGGAGCCAAGGTCATTGTTACCGACGTGCTCGATGAAGCTGGGGCAGCGGTTGCCGAGCGAGTAGGAGGCGACTACCACCGTCTCGACGTCACGTCGACGGCTGGTTGGCGTGAGGTTGTGCAAGCGGTGACTACGTCGCACGGGCGGATCGACGGGCTGGTGAACAACGCCGGCATTTTTCGTTCGGGAGGGGTACTCGACAGCGACGTTGACACCTTTCAACTGATCCAACAGGTCAATCAAGTCGGTGTCTTTAACGGGCTGACCGAGTGCGCTCCGGTAATGAAGGCCAACGGCGGCGGATCGATCGTCAACATCTCGTCGGTTGCTGGACTCCGCGGCATGGGAGCCCTTGCCTACTCGGCGAGCAAATGGGCCGTTCGTGGTATGACCAAGGTCGCCGCCCGAGAACTGGCGCCGCATCAGGTGCGCGTCAACTCGGTCCATCCAGGCCTGATCGAGACCGAGATGTTGCACCAGGTCGCCGGGGGAGCCACCGAGGCGCTGTCCGCAATGATTCCGCTCGGACGGACCGCCGAGGCATCCGAAGTTGCCGAGGTTGTCATCTTTTTGCTCTCCGATGCGGCGAGTTATATGACTGGGTCTGAACTCGCAGTTGATGGGGGGATGACGGTCTAACCGTTGCGTTCGTCGATGCCCTCGCGACCGGGCGGACTGCCCACAGCCAGTGCCGGCTGTGGGCAAACGGATCAACCGTTGGCGACCTGCTCACGGATCAGATTGAGAGCGGAACCCGCTTTGAACCACTCGATTTGATCTTCGCTCAGTGTTTGGTTGGCGCTGAACTCGATGTTTTCGCCGTCGACCTTGTGCAGCACGCACTCGACCGGCTTGCCTGGGGCCAGCTGGCTCAGACCGGTAATCGAGATCGTGTCGCCTTCGCCGATGGCACCCCAGAACTCGGGGTCGGCGAACGTGAGAGCAAGAACACCTTGCTTCTTCAGGTTGGTCTCGTGGATGCGGGCGAATGATTTTGCGAAGACCGCATGGCAGCCGCGGAATCGTGGCTCCATAGCGGCGTGCTCGCGGCTTGAGCCCTCGCCGACGTTCTCCTCACCGATAAAGACCCAGTTCAGGCCTTTCTCGTGCAGGCTCTTGGCGATCTCGGGATAGCTCTTCGTCGTCCCATCACTCGGGTCAAGCGCCAGCTCGGTCTCGCCCGTGAATGCATTCACCACACCGAGGTACAGGTTGCCTGAAATATTCTCGAGGTGCCCGCGATACTTGAGCCACGGACCGGCCATCGAAATGTGGTCGGTGGTGACCTTGCCCATGCCCTTGCCGAGCACTGGCAATTCGAGGTAGTCGGCGCCGTCCCACGCAGGGAAGGGAGTGAGTAGCTGCAGCCGGTCGCTTGCCGGATTGACCGCAATGTCGATGTTGCTTGCGTCCGCTGGGGGAGCGAGGAACATCGAGTCGCCGTCCTCGAAACCGCCTGGTGGAAGCTCGATCGCCTCGCCGACTTCAAGGCGGACTTGTTCGCCAGCGTCGTTGGTGAGGGTGTCGGTGCGTGGATCAAAGTCGACGCGACCTGCAAGTGCGAGTGCAACGACGGTTTCAGGGCTGGTGACGAACGCAAGTGTGGCGGCATCGCCGTCGTTGCGTTTCGGGAAGTTCCGGTTGTAGCTGGTGACGATGGTGTTCAACTCGCCCTCGTGCCCGTCGCGGTCGTCGCGCCTCCACTGGCCGATGCAGGGCCCACAGGCGTTTGCCAGCACTACGCCGCCGATCGCTTCGAGTGCGTCGAGCATGCCGTCACGTTGGATTGTCCGCATGGTTGCTTCGGACCCGGGGGTCACCATGAATGGCACCTTGGCCTTGAGACCGTGCGCGGCTGCTGAGCGTGCGATTGAGGCCGCTCGACTGATGTCTTCGTAGCTCGAATTGGTGCACGAGCCAACGAGGGCAGCGCTGATTTCTACCGGCCAGCCCTTCTCGACTGCTTCAGCGCCGAGATCAGACAACGGACGAGCGAGGTCGGGTGTGTGCGGGCCGTTGATCAACGGTTCGAGAGTTGAGAGATCGATTTCGATGACTTGGTCGAAGAACTCACCAGGGTTGGCGAGGACTTCGTCGTCGGCGCGTAAGTGCTCGGCATGGGCGCGTGCGGCATCGTCGATTGCTGCGCGGCCGGTGGCCGTGAGATAGCGCGATGTCGCATCGTCGTAGGCGAACAGCGATGTGGTCGCACCGATCTCTGCGCCCATATTGCAGATAGTGGCTTTGCCGGTTGCTGACAGGCTCTCGGCGCCGGGGCCGAAATACTCGACGATCGCGCCCGTGCCGCCCTTGACGGTCAGAATTTCAGCGACCTTGAGGATGACGTCCTTCGGAGCGGCCCAACCAGTCAGCTCACCGGTGAGTTTCACACCGATGGCCTTGGGCCAACGCACGTTCCACGCAAAGCCGGTCATGACATCGACGGCGTCGGCGCCACCGACACCCACGGCGATCATGCCCATGCCGCCTGCATTGGGGGTGTGGCTGTCTGTGCCGAGCATCATCGCGCCGGGGAATGCGTAGTTCTCGAGGACGACCTGATGGATGATGCCGGAGCCGGGGGCCCAGAAGCCGGCGCCGTACTTGGCACACACGGCTTCGAGGAAGTCATACACCTCTTTGTTGGTGTCGACGGCAGCCAGCAGGTCGGTCTTGCCGTCGACTCGGGCCTGGATGAGGTGATCGCAATGTGTCGTGGTTGGGACAGCGGTTTGTTCGAGCCCCGCGGTCATGAACTGGAGCCACGCCATCTGGGCTGTGGCGTCTTGCATTGCGATCCGGTCCGGGCGCAGGTCGGTGTAGGAGACACCTCGCTCGAGCCCGGCGGTTTCGGGGTCATCGAGGTGGTTGATCAGGATTTTCTCGGCAAGCGTGAGCGGGCGGCCAAGGGTGGCTCGGCCCCAGGCGAGGCGTTCCTCAAGGGTGCTATAGACCTCGTTGACGAGTTCGATTGGTGTTTCGGCATAGACAGCCATGGCAACCTCCGCAGGACCAGACAGAAGACGGGTTGACTTGTATCATACAAGTCTGATACAAGTTGTGCCACCAGGCAGGCGCAACGGCCGGGGGACAGGCCCAGGCTAGTGACCCGGCGTCGTGTCCCGATATCAACCCAGGACGTGAGACCAGCTTCGAAGAAGCCAACCACCAATGACTCGCACCTTCCGCTATCAAGACATTGCTTCGAGCATCCGCGCAGACATCGCTGAAGGAGCCTTCGCTGCCGAGGGAGTGCTCCCAAGTGAGGCCGAGCTTTCGGCTGCGCACGGGGCAAGCCGGGTCACAATCCGTCGAGCGCTCGAGCACTTGCGCAATGAGGGTCTGGTTGCCAGTCGACAAGGCTTCGGCTGGTTCGTCGGCGCTGATCCTGTGCGGCAATCCCTGGACAGCCTTGAGACCATCGAGCATCAGCTGTTCGCTGCCGGTCGCACGAGCGAACGTCGAGTGCTTTCATTTCGGTTCTGCGACGCTCCTTCTGAAATCGCCGCGCTGCTCGGTAGCGAAGTCCTCGAGGTTGTTCGCCTGAACCTCGCTGACGATCAACCGTTCGCGCTCGTCACGGTGTGGTGTGCGGCCGAAGTCGGCGCTGCTCTCTCTCGGGCTGACGTTGAGCAGTCCACGTTTGTTGACCTGCTGCGCGAGCGGCTCGGCCCGGCACGGCAAATCATCTCGGCAACAGCGGCCGACGCGGGTATCGCCCAGCAGATCGGCGTTGAGGTCGGAGCTCCGCTGTTGCGTGTCCGACGGGTTACGACCGCTCGATCCGGGGGCAACGTGCTGGTCAGCGAGCACATCTATCCGGCCGACCAGACCGAATTCGAGGTCACATTGCATACGCCCGGAGACGGGCCGGCGGGATTGCGTTTGATCGACTAGGCAAATCACGCCGCACGTGGCTAGCGGGGCCAGCTGGGACGGGTGCTCTCGCGTGTCGTTCGGTCGCCAAGGGCCCAGGCTCGACGCCATGACGAAGCACGGGGCCCGGTCATCGAAGGAGCATCGCCTTGATGGAAACGTTTGCGGGCCTGCCACCAGTCGCTCGTGAACTCGTCGCCGAGCGACGTGACCGCTGCCTCGACTCTGGCGTTTAGGCGTCGGGTGGTTTCGCCGTCGCGAGCATGGACCGGTTCGCCGAAGACAACTGCAGTCCGGGCCGGTTTGGGCAACCGCTGACCTTTGCGCCAAACCTTGCTGCTTCCGGCGATAAAGACCGGAACAATCGGTGCGTTACATCGCAGCGCTAAATAGGCGGCCCCGCCCTTGAAGGGCTGTCCCCATCCGTCGGGGCTTCGGCCACCTTCGGGGAAGATGACGAGCGAGTTGCCCTGTTCGAGCAACTCTGCCGCTTGGTCCGCTGATGCGCGCCCGGTGCCGTATCGATCCATCGGCACAGCCCCAATTGCGAGCGCCGACACGGTGGCCTTGACGCGCTTGTCGAAGAAATAGTCGGCGGCTGCCATAACAACGAGCCGGTTGCGCCACCGGTGCGGGATACTCGTGAGGAGCAGCGAGGTGTCGAGATGGCTGTGGTGATTTGCGACAAAAATCGTCGGCGCGTCGGCGTCGAGCTCGCTCAGGCGGTCAAGGCCGATGCGTTCGGGTTTGGCGACGACCGCTAGCCCGGGCCGAAGCACACCTTCGACAATGGCACGTCGGGCAACGCGTGCCGATGGTCGGCGAGCCCATTCGCTGTCGTAGTGCGGACCGAGCGTCTGCGCTGGTTCGACAGCGTCAACGGTCACCGGCACCGGCGGAGCTCCAAAGGGAAACGGCGGCTGAAGGCGCCTGGCCTTGCGCGACCTGCGAACCACCCCGCGGGCCAACAACCCGACCCGTTGGCGGTTGAGCAGAGGGGCAGGCATTAGATGACGTCGGCCATGAGAACTGGCGGATTGTGCAAGTGGGTGATGGTCGGCTGCGGTCCCACGACGTCACTAGCGATTTCGAGCGCATCGGCCATGGTTGACGCCGGGGTGAATCCCATGCGCTTTACGGCAGTGACGTTGCCACCGACGATGATGATCCGCGCTGCGTGGTTCATCGCGTTGCTGCCCCAGTACCACATGTAGAGCGGGTGCACGCCGTGGTAGGCGTAGCTCGTCCGGTAGAGGTGGCGGTACCACTCATCTTCGGCAAATTGCTTCTCGTATTTGTGAGCGATCTTGTGACCGTCGGTGGTGTCGGGAAGTACCTGTTCGAAGAAATCGATGTAGCTGGGGTGATGGACCGGATGGAACTCGATTGGTGTGGGGTGGCTCATGATGATTACCCCGTCTTTGCGAACCAGCGGCTTGTTCTTGTACATGTTGAAGAAGTAGCCAAGCCCGAGGCACATCACGAGAATCGGATTCAGAATCGAATTGACGTTGTAGGGGCTCAGGTACGGCAGCCCCATGGTCAAGATGTCGGACTGGCCCTCGATCTGGACGAGTTGTTGTTCCATCATGTGGCCGACGGCTTTGTTGTGTACTGCCTCGACCTCGCCAGCTTGGACCGAAGTCATGCCGTAGGGGGCCTTGTGAGCGTGGAACGCTCGGCGCCGGGCTTTGGACGTCATCAGCTTCAGTCCCTTGTCCATGGCGATGAACGATGCCCGGTCACGAGGTGACCATTCCCATTCGCGTTTCTGGAGCACCGACATGGGTCCATCGGTGCCAAACACGTTGTTGTTGATGGTGGTCTCGACCTGAAAGATCTTCACCCCTGCTGCCTTGATCACGTCACCTTGACGCCAGTTGCGGTTGTGGAACTCTGAGTCGTTGTGATCCATGAGTGACGACTTGAGCAGCGTGTCGACGTTGTGGTGATGGCGGATCCCGCTGTAGCCCGACAAACCGGTTGCGGTGCTCTTCCAGCCGCCGTTCATCGACACCATGTTGATGTTGACGTACACGACTAGGTCGCTCTCGGCCGCCCGGCGCACCATTTGGACTTCTTCGCCGCCGCTGGTCTCGCCGAGCATGACCATTTCGTCGGGGTCTTCGGCATCCATGTTGTAGAGCAGGCCCGACGGTGCAAACGCGTCGTACACCCGGTCGCCCACAGCGTGGCGGAGTTCGTCTTCAGTCATCCTGCGGTGCAGAGCGAGGGCTGCGATGATGTGCACGTCATCGACGCCAGCTTCGGCAGCCATGTCGAGGACTGCTTCGATGATCCGTTGGCGAATGTCGGGCCGTCGCATTGGGGGCAACGGCAACGAGATGTCATCGAAGACGATGGTCAACTTCATGCCAGCGAAGAGCTTGGATGGAAGTGGGTCCTCGTCGATCGGGTTCAACAGTGCGTCGCGGATCGCGTCGCTTGCGTTTTCAATCGGGTTGAGTGGCTCGGGCGCATACAAGACGCGGCTTCGCCCTGCTGGCAGCCGTTCGAGTCGGAAGCCCTCGCCGTGATGAAACAAGATTGGCGGGGTCGACGTATCGACCTCGAGGACGAGTCCGGGGCGGGGAGTGCGGGGCTGCGAAGACATGATGATCGTGTTCCGTGGTTCTTTCAGGCGCTGCGGCGGGCTCGGGGCAAGTACGGGGCAACGGGCAGAATCTTGTGCTCGCCGCCGGGTGCGGGTTCGAAGTTCTCGGTGAGCCAGCCGCGTCGGCGGGCCAGGATGGCAAGTTTGGTGTCGGGGTTGACAGCAACGGGGAATGCGACGGCTTCGAGCAACGGCAGGTCGCTGGTTGAGTCGGCGTAGGCAACCGACTCTTGAAGGTCGCAGTCATGCTCGTTGGCGTAGTTCCGAAGCGCAGCCGCTCGCATCTCGCCGATGGGCGGCGCGGTCATCATTTGGCCGTTGTAGCGACCTCCGCTCTGGCCGAGCGATACAGCGATGATGTCGTCGAAGAGCGGGGCTAGGGGTTCGACGATGAAATCGAGTGCCCCGGTGATCAATACGGTGCGATGGCCCGCCGCTCGGTGCGTGCGCACACGGCGAATGGCCTCGGGAAACGAGTTCTTGATAAGGAGGTCGCTGAACAGCTCCTGGGCATCGATCTCAAGCTGCTCGATTGGCGCATCTTCGTAGCGGCGATAAAAGCGCCGGAGGAACGCAACGCGGTCGCGCCGGTCGAGGCGTTGCAGGTTCGCGGCCTCAGTAAGCGTTTTCAATACGAGTCGGGCTCGTTGGCTGCGGTTGAGGTTGCGGGTTGCGAGCCAGCCCCACGAGTTGACGACGTTCGAGGCAATCAGCGTGTTCTCGAGGTCAAACGCCGCGAGTTGGCGCTTGGGGTCTAGGACTTGGGAGCGAAGACGTTCTTCTCGACCGCCGGATTTGCGTCCGGACGGGGCGGTTTTGACCCGGCCCTGTTCAAGCACCGAAGGCAGATGAATTCTGAGTGCATAGTGCTCCCAATCGATCACCCGCGGATCCATAAGGAACGTGGCCTGATCAGCGGGGTCAAGCGATTCGTAGACCGCCAAGAGGTTGTCGCACCGGTATTCGGCTTCGCACACGACGTACTTGCCGTACAGATCGACGTAGCTGATGGCCTTTTCGAGGTTCTCTTTGCGTTCATCGAGGTCTGCGGCGAGGGCGGCACGTTTTCCCCGCACCGGCAGCATGCGCATGACCTGGCTGGCCCGTTCGAGGCCGGTGCGGGCGCGGTACAGCTGAGTGGTGGCCTTCTCGGCATCGGGAAATGTCCATCGCGGCGGAGCGATCGGCTGGTCGTATTCGTCATAGACCGGGTTAGCCCTGAAGAATTCGGTGCACCAGTCGAAGAACTTTTGCATGCGGAACGGATTGACGGCGCCGCTCGTGGCCTGAAGCACGTAAGGGTTTGGAGTGTCGAAGGGGCCAACGCCAGCGGCGACGATGATCGATGCAACCACAAGGTCGACCGGAATGGTGTCGAGGACGCCTTCGGGGGCTCCAGGGAAGTCCTGAAGCAGTCCGCGTCCGAAACCGATGATGACAGGTTCGGCCATGCGGAAGCCGCGAATCCACCCGGGGAACGGTTCGGCCCAACTCGATTCAATGATCGATGGGCGCACAATCGTTACTGGGATGTCGCCGCGCAAGTCAGTGATTGCCGATTCGGCCATTGCCTTGGTCATCGCGTACGCGTCGGAAAAGCCGAGGGCATGCGCTCGGGCGAGCCCGAGATCGATCATTTCTTGGCGAACCCACCGCTGGCGAAGCTGCTCGGTTTTGCTTGCGAGTGCTGTGGTCCCGGCGGCGCCAAGTTCATCTTTGGCTTCTTTGATGAAGCGGTCGGTTGCTTTGACCGTGATGCTTTCGTCTTCGGCCCGGGTACGCGCCCGGCGAGAGATGTCAATTTCGGCCCGCCAGTCGATCGGGACCGAGTAGGGGCTTGATTGCAGAAGTTCTTCGCGGGCCTCGCCCTTGCGGGTTCCAGCGACGTATGCAGTGGACACAGCGACAAGATGTGGTGTTGCGTTGAGCTCGTGCAGGGTCTCGACCAGGTTGATCGGGCCGCATAGGTTGGTGTTCACGGCGACATCGAGTGGGTTGTCGAATGACACCGATGCCGCTGAATGGATGAACACGTCGCAGGAGCTGAGGAGTTCACGGCCTTGTTCGTCGAGGCCAAGTCCGGGACTGGTGATATCGCCGATCACGGGGGTGATGCGCCGTGCGCACATCGCATCGAATGTTTCTTTGCTCAACGACTCGCGAAGCTTGTCGAACGCGTCATTGCGCAGGATCTCGCGTTCGAGACGGTGAGCGACGCCGCGACGACCTGGGCGAATGAGCAGCACGAGCGTGCAGTCAGGCA
>CALDYC010000112.1 GCA_937941245.1 uncultured Acidimicrobiales bacterium
CTAATCGAGCTCGCAGACCGACTCGAAGCCGCAGATCGCCGGCCGAGTCTGTTGTTGTCCGCGACTGACGATGCCTATGTTGCTGCCACATTGGCTCCCGATGTGGCTGCCCGGTTCGGGTCCGACATTGCCGTGCTTCGCGACCAAGGCCACTGGTGGATGACAAGCGACCCACAAGGGGCAGCAACGCAGCTAGCTGCATTCTGGTCGACCCTCGCAAACTAACCGCAACAGTCGGGTTGGCTACACAGCGCACTCAACGCAGACGGCACGTGCACCGATCGCACACGTGCGCACGGTCTAGAATCGTTAGCAGCGGCCCGGGTTCGGAGGACACCAAGGTGCAACTTTCTGAAGCGATCGATGGCTGGATCGAAAGCTATGGCGCGAGCCTGTCCTCGGAGTCGATCGTCGACATTGGCGACATCTCCGATGCTGCGGCACGTTGCGGGACTGACAATCTGAGCTGCCATGACGTAACCAAGAGCGATCGCGACGCAATTATCGAGGCTGCGAGCGATTCGAACAATCTGAGCAGCGACGCGATCAGTGAGTTTCTTACGATCGTTGTGGGTTTCGGCCGTTCGTTCAGCCCAGCTCCCAAGACCTCGACCCCCGACACAGGTGCAGGCACCCACGGCGACACCGCAACCGAGAGCGACACCGCAACCGAGAGCGATACCGAGATCGACCTTGAGGACGAGCTTGAGGACGATGTGGCTGAAGACCACGGCGTCGACCACGAAGCCACAGAAGCGCTCGACGTTCCGGCTGAACAGGACGAGAACCACCACGACGACGACCAAGACGACGACGACCAAACTGACGACGGACCGTTCTCTCACGCGCTTGATGATGACGATGAAGCGTTTGAGGCCGAGGGCGCCGGTGACGATTCGTTGTTCGTCGGGCACTTCACCGACGACACCGCCCACGCCGACGACACCGGCCCAGTCGAAGACGACAGCCGCACTGGCCCGGGGACCGCAGACGACGAGGTTCCCGGCGAGGATCGCTCGCGTGCCGCCCAATCGATCTTTGCATCGCTGCAAGAAGATGCGCCGCGACGTGCAGACAACGCGGCGTTCTCATCGAGCTCAACCGCGGAACATGTCGCCGGAGGCGCGGAACATGTCGCCGGAGGCGGCGTCTTCTCAGCAGCCGCTGCCGAAGTCAATCGATCCCGTATCGACTGGGGCACGATCTTCTACTTCGGCGTAGCCGCGATCTGCTTTGCGTTGCTGCTCTACCTGTATTTCACCCGCTGACGCTCTACTTCACCCGGTAGAGCGGCATTAAGTAGAGCAGCATTGAGTAGAGCGGCATTCAGCTGCTAGCCCTGTGCTTCGCCCGTTAGCGCGGTAATTCACTCGGGCGGGGTCGGTGCGGTCAGGTACACGGATCACCAGCGCTCTTCGCCTCGAGAACCCGTTGCGCCTTTGAGCGGACCAGGTCCGCGAATGCTGGGTCCGAAGCCGTCACCGTTTCGAGGTGATCCAACGCAGGCGTCACGTCGGCCAGGCCGCCGAGAATGACGATGTCAACTCCTGCGCGAAGCGAAAGCTCAATTGCCTGGACCGCACCGTACGTGTTCACAATCGCGCCCATGTTCAGCGCATCGGTATACACCAGGCCATCGAAACCGATCTCGCTGCGCAGAAGGCCGTTGATTGTCTCTGGCGAGAGACTGGTCGGAACATCTCCGCTAAGACCGGGGACGGCTAGGTGACCAATCATGACCGCCGAATGGGGTGCGAGCTCTGGGTCGTTCAACAGCGCGTCGTACGGAAGCAGGTCCCACGTGCGCAACTCATTCAGCGGTGGCGTCGACGGAAGCCGCTCATGTGAGTCAGCCGTGGCTCGGCCGTGGCCGGGGAAGTGTTTGAAGACTGGTTGCACACCAGCATCGACGAGACCACGCGCCACCGCTCGTGCGTTGTTTGTGACCACCTCGGGGTCATCGCCAAATGACCGGCTCAAGATGCCGGGTGCGCTTCCGACGTCGAGCACCGGCGCAAACACGACATCAATGCCGATTTCGTTGAGTTGTGTGCCGTAGCCAGCCCATAGATCCCGAAGATCTTCGAGTGAAACCGTGGCTGCCTGGGTCGCGGCTGGCGGGACGGCGCCGAGCAGTCCGGCAAGACGCTGCACCGAGCCCCCTTCTTCATCACTAGCCACCAACATCGGCAGGGCCGAGGCGGCCCGCATGCTCGCGAGCCCATCGGCGAGCCCCGATCCAGGTGAGCCGAGCAGTCCAATGTTTGACAGTTCACCTTGACCAGCCATTTCGGTTGCTGCAGCGAGCTCAGGCTCGGTCAGTAACGCGAGCAGCAGCTGTGCCGCCTGCTGGCGCGTCGACAGGCACGCGAGCGGGGCTTCGACCGTTTCGATCATCGCCGCGCCCTCAGCAAGCGGTATCTCTACCTCCGCCCCATCGTCGACGACAAGCGGAGCAGTCGTGGCCACCGCCACCGATTCGGCTGCGTTCGCGGTCGCCGCGACGGGTGTCACGGCCTGACCTGCGTCTGAGCCGGCACCGCACGCAGCGATCACCAGCCAACAGCCGAGCACGACGAAAGCGCCCCTCGCCTGACGGAACCGGTGTCCACACGCACGCATCGAGGAGCAAGACATAGACCCGGGCACGGCACGAGGCTAGGGCGAGGCGCTCCCAATGTCGGTGCACTGCATTGGGGATCGCTCCCGGCAGCCGAACCGGTGGTTCCATTGCCCAGGTGGGCAGCCGCCCCCAGCACGGGGCAACCATGACCTACCGTTTTGGCGTGACGCAATCATTTGACCTTCATATGCCCCGGTACGCGCTGGCATTTCTCTGCTCCATGGCCGTCATTTTTTCTGCATGTGGCGGAGTCGGGGGCGACGACACCTCCGAGATTGCCACTGACGAGACTCAGGAACGCTCCGCCGAAAACGTCGCCGTTATCGGCGATGACAACGCATCTACAGGCGACGCAGCTGACGATGCAGAAGATTTCAGCCAGAACAACCTCAGCGATGCTGCCGCCACCGCAACCCCGATCGTGATTGAAACCAGCACCCCGCTCCCAACATCAACACCACTTCCGACCGTGCCGCCGGTCGCGCTCGAGGCCCCAACCGCCTCGGCCGTGATCCTCACCGGAGCATTCACCAACTCGTCGCGCGTGACCACTGTCGGCATTGACGAGGTTTTCTTCGGCATGCTTGCAGCCGACGCCGCCGCCGCCGCGTCGACCGAATGGGTCGGCGAACCGGTCTCAACGTCAAACTGTTATCAGGTCGTGCCAGCCGATGGCCCCAATGGCGTGACGTTGTGGATCGTCGACGGTCGCGTCGAGCGAGTCGACGTAACCAACCCCGATATCCGTACCCCGTCGCAGTTCGGCGTCGGCAACACCCTCGGACAGCTACAAGGCCAGCTGGGCGACCGGTTGACATCTGTCGACAATCCCGATGGGACAGTCACCGCCACATTTACGCCGTCTGATGAGGGCGACCGGGATTTCAATCTGGTCTTCGAACTGGTTGACGACAGCGTGGTGTCCTACCGCAGCGGTCGAGTCGGAGTAGTCGATCGCGACGTGTGCTGACGGGCACGCCTCAAACCGCAAGAACCATCTCAACCGACCATCGTTGAGCCTGCTCAGTCTCAATGATCGAGACCGCCGCTGACGGGGCTCGCACCGCACGAACCGCCGACGGGATGCATGGCTGACCGGGTGGACCAAGCACGAGTACGACGAGTTCGCCCGGACGCCCAAGCACCTCAACCTCGGCTTCGCTCGCAGCAACCCGCATCTCACTCGCCCATTGTTCGATGAGCAACCGGTCGATACTGCGTGGAAGCTCATGCATCTGCTTCCAAGACTTCAGCGACTTCCCGCCTCGCACTCGCATACCGCCGCTGCGCAGTGCCCGCACAATGTCGCGTGAGTCAACAAGCGTTGCGACCTCACAAGCCTGCTGCCACATCGATTCGGGCACGTCGTAGTGATCACGCCCAAACGACAGATATCGCAGCCCGAGAGCGCGGGCTCCGCGGTGGAGCTCGTCGATGTCTGAGTCACTGATGAGGTGAGCCCAGAGTTGACCTCGCCATTGCCAACGCGGCGTGTCGATCAGCAGCGCCATGTCCGGCTGGCTTTCAGGTGGTGCCCGTGGAGCCGAAACCGCCCTCGCCGCGGTCGGTTGCAGTCAGCTCGTCGACCTCAACAAACGCGACCGTCGCGTGCTGTTGGATCACCAGCTGCGCGATTCGTTCGCCTCGGACTACCTCGAATGTTGTCGTGGGGTCGGTATTGAGCAATACAACTTTGAGCTCGCCGCGGTAACCGCTGTCGATCAGTCCCGGTGTGTTCAACACGGTGACTCCATGTTTGAGCGCCAGTCCACTTCGCGGTTGCACGAATCCAGCCCAGCCGGCCGGAATCGCGATCGCGAACCCCGTGGCGATCAATGCCCTCCCGCCGGCTGGCGCGATGGTGGTCGATTCGGCAGCTCGCAAGTCGATCCCGGCATCGCCGGCCGACGCGTGACCGGGTAGCGGAAGCTCGGGATCCAGGCGTTTGATCTCAATGGTGAGCACGCGCCGACCATAACGCTGCAGACGGCCCCAGATACGGTGCATCGCATGCTTGCATGGATGGATCTTGAAATGACCGGCCTCGACCCCGGTCGCCATGTGATCGTCGAAATCGCAACCTTGATCACGGACGATGAACTGAACCTGGTCGCCGAGGGACCCAACCTGGTGGTCCATGCTTCCGAAGCCGAGCTGGCAGAGATGGACGACTTCGTGCGCGATATGCACACGCGCAGCGGTTTGCTCACCCAGATCCAGGAATCGACCGTGACCCTCGCCGAAGCAGGCGACCAGACGCTTGCCTTCCTCAAGGAACACATCGCCGAAGAACGCAGCGTTCCGCTGTGCGGCAACTCGATCGGCACCGATCGTCGATTCCTCGCGGCGGGGCTTCCCGCAATCGAGGAGTTCCTGCACTATCGCTCAGTTGATGTCTCGACGATCAAGGAACTCGCGCGCCGCTGGTACCCCTCGTCGCTCGCTGAGCTTCCTCGCAAGGACGGCGGACACCGAGCGATGGACGACATCAAAGAAAGTTTGGCTGAGCTGCAGTACTGGCGTGGTGCCGTGTTCGCTCAGCAGCAGGCCCCCTCGTCCGCCGAGCCGCCTGCCACAGCGGCCGACAAATGAGCGCGAGCGAATACCAGCCTGACCCAGAACGCACCGAGAAGCGTCCGGCAACCTCAGACATCGCCGAATTGGCGCCAAACGTATTGCGTAGCGAATTGCCGATTGAACTTCCGGGCCTCGGCCATGTCAACTGCTACATGCTGCAAGACAGCGACGGCGTAGCGCTCGTCGACCCAGGGCTACCTGGCGAGACCGCGTGGGCGGCACTCGTTGATCGACTCAAGCTCGCTCACTACAAGGTCCGCGATGTCCACACCGTCATCATCACCCACTCGCACTTTGACCATTACGGCGGCGCGGATCGGCTTCGCGAAGAGTCCGGAGCGCGAATCGTCGCGCACCACACCCTTAATCATCCCGGCAACCGACCCGACATCGACGATGTCGTTGAGTTCCTCGATCCGGCAGAGGCAGCAGAACTACACCGCGAACCGTTGAACGAGTTCGGCCGTTGGAGCCCTTGGGGTACCTGGACCGAAGCTCCGGCTCATGTGATCGAACGTTGGCGAGCACTCGGGGTCGACCGCCGCACCCTCGAGGCACCTGCTCATGATGTGGGTCTACATCACGAAGACGAGATCATGCTCGCCGGGCGCCCCGGGGTAGCCGTTCATACGCCCGGTCACACCTCAGACCACCTCTGCTTGTACGACGCAGAAGAAGGGCTGATGATCACCGGCGACCACGTGCTGCCGACAATCACGCCACACATCAGCGGCTTCGCTGCCAAACAGCAGCCGCTGCGCCACTTCTATGACTCGCTTCGACGCATGCACAGCTATGACGACGTCGCGCTCGCGCTTCCGGCCCACGGTGATCCGTTCACCGACCTCTACGGCCGCGCCGACGCCATTTGCGATCACCACGATGAACGACTCGACGAGGTCCGCGATTTGCGCACCCAATTCGATCGAGGAACCGTCACCGACTACATGCAGGCCATGTTTCGAGAACGCTCCTGGGGTGACATGGCAGCAAGCGAAACCTACGCCCACCTCGACCACCTACGAGCAGCCGGCGAGCTGTCAGCCAATTGGGTTGATGGCGAATTGCGTTTCGCCTAAAAAATTCTTGGCGAGAAAAATCGTTGCCCTGACAGCGATCGCGGCGTCGGTCTCCGAGTTGTAACCGTAATTCAATTGACTTCGACGCGTGAACCCTGTTCGCTTGTATCGACCTGCCCACCCCGGAGACTGCAATGAGCATTCATCTTCACAACCGCACTGAGCGCCTCAAGCGCACCGTTGCGCGCGTCGATGTATCGCTGTCTCACGCGGTTGCTGGCGTCTCGCAGGCGATGGCCGGCATGTGGCATGTCACGCCGATCGTATGCACCCCCGCTTTTCGCACCACTCGCAATGGCTATGCGCGGCGGCTCCAGGAGTTGCAGACCTAACGAGGTCAGCAACCAACTCTCCTGAAGCCGCCGGATCTTTGATCCGGCGGCTTTCTTGCTTTTGTCCCCCGACCCACCACACGAACATCACCGACGAGAAGAGAAGATCATGGTTGTCACCATCGACACCGATCAGACAACGGGATACGAACCCTGGCGAGCCGAAGCATCGTGCGGCACCCTTGACGGCACACTCGCTGCCACGTTCTTTAGCGAAGAGCTCCAAGACATCGCCACAGCCAAGCGAATCTGCGCAGATTGCCCGGTCATCGCTGACTGTCTCGAAGGCGCTCTTGAGCGCCATGAACCCTTCGGCGTTTGGGGCGGGCAGCTTTTCCTGAATGGGCGGGTCTTGACCAACAAGCGTCGTCGTGGTCGTCCACCAAAGGTGGCCCGCCCAGAGGACGAGTTCCCGCTCGTCGCCGTTCCCGAACGGCTGATCCCCATGTTGCGCACGGCCTAGCTCGCCGCTTCGTACATGGCGACACGATGAGCCTGGTCTGACCCAGAGCTACGTTCCGCTGAGGCACCGCACAACGACGAACCTCAGCGGGAACGCCCATCAGACCTCCCCCGCCAGCGGCGGCTCCCGAACCGGGAGCCGCCGTTGACGCGTGC
>CALDYC010000113.1 GCA_937941245.1 uncultured Acidimicrobiales bacterium
GGTAGCTACCTCAGGGGTAGCTACTCAGATCAGACCGAGATCAGTCGACGGATTCGCGCCTGACACGATCTCGTCTGCTCGTTCGGTCACAAATGCATGCGTCTCATCATGGGTCAGGATCCAAAAGCGGTCTGCTTCGACCGCGTCGAAGACCGCGTCGGCGACCACCGAAGGATCGATACCACCGGCAACGACGGCTTTCACCATGTCCCGCATGCCAGCTTCTTCAGCGGTTGGCTGCATCGAAGGTCGCAGCTCAGACGGCAGATTGCGATCGCTCTCGGCGATGCCGGTTGCGACGAACGCCGGGCAAAGTACCGACACGCCAACCGAGGTGCCGTCCATCGCCATCTCGCGAGTCAACGTCTCGCTCAACGCGACGACGCCGTATTTCGACACGTTATATGCGCCCATACGGGGACCCGATACAAGACCCGCCATCGACGCGGTGTTGACAACATGTGCTGGCTCGCCGTGCGCGATCATTGGTTCGAGGAAGACCTTGCAGCCATAGATCACACCCCAGAGGTTGATGTCGATCGTCCATTTCCACATGTCTAGGTCGTCGCTCGCGGCAACTGCTCCGCCACCTGCCACCCCGGCGTTGTTGCAAAGCAGGTGGACGTCGCCGAAGCGGTCGGCCGTGGCGTCGTGCAATGCGTGCACCTGGTCGAGTTCTCGGACATCGAATTCGAAGGTTTCGACGGTCACGCCGTCGGCTCGCAAAGATTCGGCTGCCGTGGCCAACGGTGCTGCTTCGATGTCGCCAAGCATGAGTTGCATGCCCGCAGCGCCAAATCGCTTGGCCATCGCCAATCCAATGCCGCTCGCTCCGCCAGTGATGACCGCAGTGCGGCCCGAGAATTCCTGCATGAGCTCTGTTGTAGCCGACCACAGCAGGCCGACTCGCACCGGGAGCGGCGCTGGCGCAAGATTGACCCATCGGCCAGCAAGGTCCACATTGCGTGCAACGAAGATCATCGCGGTAGCGACCGCTTCCGGGACGGACCCGCGAGGTAGCGTGCGATCGTGCTGCTTGAGCTCGGAGATCATCGGTTCGACATCTCGACCCGTGCGCTCGTGATGGGCATTCTTAATCGAACCCCCGACTCGTTCTACGACGGCGGCCGCTACTTCAAATTCGATGACTTCGTCGACAAGGCAGCAGGGCTGGTCGCCGACGGCGCAGACTTTGTCGACATCGGGGGAGTACGACTCAAGCCCGGCGATGAGGTCGGCGTTGACGAGGAACTCGAACGTGTCGTGCCCGCAGTCGAGGCTGTCGCTCGTCGATTCGACATCGCGATCTCGGTTGATACTTTCCGCGCTCCAGTGATCGAAGCCTGCCTGCAGGCTGGCGCCTCGGTCGGCAACGACACGAGCGGTTTCGCGGACCCCGAGTTCCTGCACGTATGTGCCGCACACCGAGCGAGCGTTGTTGCAAGCCATGTCCGAACCGCCCCTCGACTCGCAGACCCAGAGCCGGTCTACAACGATGTCGTGACCGACGTCGTTGCGTTCTTGTCTGAACGAGCACAGTGGGCGATCGCCGCGGGCATCGCCCCTTCGCGAATCATGGTCGATGCCGCACTCGATCTCGGAAAGAACGCCGAGATGTCTGCCGAACTGTTGTTCGCGACGGATCAGCTCGCAGCGCTCGGTTTCCCGACGTTTCTCAGTGCTTCAAATAAGGGATTCCTGGGCGTCATTACGGGTGCTGCGGTTGGAGACCGTGCTGCGGCAACCCATGCCGCACACGTGATCGGGATCATGGCAGGGGCCCGAGTGCTGCGAGCCCACGATGTAGTTGGCACCCGACGGCTAGCAGACACCATGAGCGAACTGCTGAAGCGGCGACAATGAGCGAGAGCTCGCAACGGCGCATCGATGTCTTTTCGGGCACCGACGTGGTGCTGCTCGACCAGGCGGTTTCAAAGGCGATCAAAGTCGCATTGGGCGATGCCCCGGCTGACTTCGCACTTGCGGAACTGACCGAAGTGAGTTACCAGGTTGATGACGGCTACAGCATCGCGCCAGTTATCGATGCTGCTCAGACGCCTCCGATGCTCGCCGACCGCCGCGTTGTCGTGGCCCGCCACCTCGCTCGGTTCTCGACGGGAGACACCGTCGAACCGCTGGTTGCATACCTCGATGACCCGTTAGATACGACGCACTTGATCTTGGTGTGGGACCGGGGGCCAGCCCTGACCCGCCGAACAGCGGGCTTGCCAAAAAAGCTGAACGACACGCTGAAGCAACTCGGTGTGACCGTTACCAAAACCGATGTCACTACCAAAGATGGTGGGGCATTCATCGACCAACACCTGCGTGATGCCAGGGTCAAGCTCGACGCTGGCGCCCGGCGACTGATCGGCGAACACCTCGGCGGTGATCTCAACCGGATCGTCGGTATTGCGCGGTCGCTTATAGCGACACACGGCGAGGGAGCGACGCTCAGCGTCGAAGATGTCACGCCGTATCTTGGTGGCGCGGGAGATGTGCCACCGTGGGAGCTCACCGACACGATCGCAGACGGTGACGTCGCCGCAGCGTTGCGCACCTGTCGACGGATGATGCACGGCGGCGAGCGCCACGCTCTCGCCGTGATGGCCAGCCTGACCACCCACTACAGCCGCATGGCGTCACTCGATGGCGCTCCGGTCGGTAACGATCGCGATGCCGGCGCCTATCTCGGCGTCAAAGGAAGCACCTACCCGCTCAAAAAGGCCATGCAGCAGGCTCGCCGCATGGGCAGCGGCAAAGTCAAGCGCAGCTGGGAGCTGCTGGCTCAGGCCGACCTTGACCTACGCGGTGGAACCGGCGCGGGTAGTGAGCAGGTACTTGAGGTCCTCGTCGCCCGTCTGGCGAGTCTGGCTCGCTGACGCACGCCGCTCTGGGTCGCGACCTGCGGCACATATCGGGCCCGCCATATATCGGGCCCGCCGTATGTATGGCCCGGTCGTGCGGGCCCGTTGGTGTCAGCCCTGCTCGGCAGCAGCTGCGGCGACGCGAATTTGCTTGACCAGACGTGACTTCTTGCGAGCTGCTGCGTTCTTATGCAGGATGCCCTTATTTGCAGCCTTGTCGATCTGCTTCACGGCATCGGACAGGCGGGCGGCCTCGTCCTCGGTGCCAGCCGCAGCAAGTGCGTTCTTGGTCTGGGTGCGCATTTTGGAACGCACGCCGAGGTTGGCGACACGTCGTTTTTCGTTCTGACGGTTGCGCTTGATTGCTGACTTAATGTTTGCCATGAGGGCACCTGCGGAAGTTCTTGGGTCGTTGACGCTGGTTGCGCGAGACGGCCTGATCGGACTGGAGAACTCTACCGTCCCGCGTCGGCTTTGGGCTCGTATCCTTGCGGAGCTGAACGACACGAGGACCAATGTCACAGGACAAGATCCGCAATCTGGCGATAATCGCACATATCGATCACGGCAAGTCGACGCTTGCCGACCGCATGCTCGAGATCTGTGGAGCGGTCGAAGCCCGCGACATGCGTGCGCAGTATCTCGACACGATGGACCTCGAACGCGAGCGTGGTATCACCATCAAGCTGCAGTCGGTTCGCCTTGAATACAAGGGCCATGTCATCAATCTGATCGACACACCCGGCCACGTCGACTTCGGCTACGAGGTCAGCCGCTCGCTAGCCGCGTGCGAGGGTGTGATTCTGCTCGTCGACGCCGCGCAAGGGATCGAAGCTCAGACCCTGGCGACCAGCTATCTGGCGATCGAGAACGACCTTGAGATCGTCGCGGCACTAAACAAAATTGACCTGCCGGCGGCCGAGCCCGAGAAATTCGCTGGTGAGATCGAACAGGTGCTGGGAATCCCCGCCGACGAGGTGCTGCACGTCAGCGCTAAGACCGGAGTCGGGGTAGAGGCATTGCTCGATGCCGTTATCGAAAAGATTCCCGCGCCCGAAGGTGACCCCGATGCTCCGCTTCAGGCACTGATCTTTGATTCACACTTCGACCAATACCGCGGCGTGGTGAGTTCCCTGCGCGTCGTCAACGGCAGCATCGGGGCCGAACAGTCGGTGCACTTCGTTCAGGCGAAGACGAATCATCCGGTCGATGAGATCGGTGTGCGAACACCGGACAACGAGCCAGTCAAGGTGCTCGAAGCCGGCGAGGTCGGTTACCTGATCGCAGGAATTAAAGATGTTGGTGAGGCTCGATCAGGCGAAACGGTCACGAGCACGAAGAACCCTGCAGATACGCCGTTGCTTGGGTACCGCGAGCCCAAACCAATGGTGTTCTGCGGTTTGTATCCAATCGACGGCGACGAATATTCGACCTTGCGCGAATCGCTCGAGAAGCTGCGTCTAAACGACAGCTCGTTCACCTACCAACCCGAAACGTCTGGAGCCCTTGGATTCGGATTTCGGTGCGGATTCCTTGGGTTGCTGCATATGGAAATCGTGCGCGAACGCCTTGAACGTGAATTCAATCTCAGCCTGATAGCGACGGCGCCGTCGGTCGAATACCGCGTCGACATGTCCTCGGGCGAGGAACTGCTGGTCGACAACCCGTCCGAGATGCCGTCGCCTGCGGAGTATGACGGTGTGCATGAACCGTTCCTTAAGGCCACCATCATCTCGCCAAGTGAGTACACCGGCACGTTGATGGATCTGTGTCAGACCCGCCGCGGCGTGATGGAACGCATGGACTATCTGTCGCCAGAACGTATCGAGCTGGTGTATCGGCTTCCGCTCGCGGAGGTCGTCATGGACTTCTTCGACCAGCTCAAGAGCCGCACGCAGGGATACGCCAGCCTGGACTATGAACCGGACGGCTGGGACAAAGGCGACCTCGTCAAGGTCGACATCTTGCTACAGGGCGAACAGGTCGACGCCTTCAGCGCAATCGTCCACCGCGAAAGTAGCTACGAGTACGGCCGTCGCATGACCGAGAAGCTGAAAGAGCTCATTCCTCGTCAACAGTTCGACGTGCCGATTCAGGCAGCAATCGGCGGCAGCATTATCGCACGCCAGACGGTCAAGGCCTATCGCAAAGATGTCACCGCCAAGCTCTACGGCGGCGACATCACACGAAAGAACAAGCTGTTACAGAAGCAGAAAGAGGGCAAGAAGCGCATGAAGTCGATCGGGCGAGTCGACGTGCCCCAAGAAGCCTTCATCAGCGCCCTCAAGCTCGACGACTAG
>CALDYC010000114.1 GCA_937941245.1 uncultured Acidimicrobiales bacterium
GACGACGACCTCACTGACGACGACCTCACTGACGACGACCTCACTGACGACGACCTCACTGACGACGACCTCACTGACGACGACCTCACTGACGACGGCGGTGCAGCTCACGAGGGCGAAGCAGCTGACGAGGGCGGTGCAGACGTCGATCTGTCCGGAACCGAGCCTGCGGTTCCGAGCGAGCCCGTGCGGCTGCAGAAGATCTTGGCGGTTCGGGGTTTCGGAAGCCGCCGCCTGGTCGAGGAATTGATTGTCGACGGTCGGGTCACGGTGAACAGCACGGTGGCCGAGTTGGGCCGCCGCGTCGATGTCACCGTGGACAAAGTCGAAGTTGACGGCGTGCATGTCGGATTGGCGCCCGACCTGGTCTGGTACCTGCTCAACAAACCAGCCGGAGTTTTGTGCAGCGCTTCTGACCCGCAGGAGCGCCAGCTCGCCACCGACATGGTTCCATCTGAGCCGCGGGTCTGGACAGTAGGTCGCCTTGACTTTGAGACCGAGGGGTTGTTGCTGTTGACCAATGATGGTGATCTCACCCATCAGCTCACCCACCCTTCGTTCGGTGTCGAAAAGGAATACATCGTCGAGTTGGACCGGCCGCTGACACGAGGCGAGCTACGCAAGCTCCGTGAGGGCATCGAACTCGCCGACGGTGTGACGTCGCCCGCCAAAGCATCGTTGGTTGCTGGACATGTGCTTCGGTTGACGATCCACGAGGGCCGCAATCGTCAGGTGCGTCGTATGTGCGAGAGCCTGGGATTCACCGTCGAGCGTCTGGTGCGCAGCCGGATCGGCCCGATTATGGACCGGCATCTCAGCCCCGGCGAGTGGCGCGAGCTCGACGCTGCCGAAGTCCGCAAGCTGGCCGAAGCTGTCGCTGCGAGCGCGACGATACACGCGGGCTAACATCGCAGACCGTGGAGACCAGGATCAGAGCGTTTCGTGGAGCGACGACCGTCGAGAACGATGAGCCGTCTGAGATCCGAGCCGCCGTTGCTGCTTTGGTCGCCGAGATGGTGTCGGCAAACACGCTGACTGACGATGACATGGTCAGCGTGATTCTGACTGTCACGCCTGATCTGACGTCGATGTATGCGGGTACGGCGCTCCGCGAAGAACTCGGCTTCGATGATGTTCCGCTGCTCGGAGCGGTCGAAGCGAACGTGACTACGGGCGTCGACCGTTGCGTGCGGGTCATGCTGCACGCGTACTCGCCGTTGAGTCGGGCCGACGTCCACCACGTCTTCCACGGCGAGTCCCGTCGGTTGCGCCCCGATCTCCAACAGGCCGATGGCTGATACCGCTCGGCGGGCCAACGTCGTCGGCGTTGGCCTGATTGGTGGAAGCATCGCGCTTGGCTTGCGTGATGCTGGCTGGCACGTGAGCGGCGAGGATCTTGACCCTGCTGTGCTTGCGTTGGCCATGGACCTGAACGTGCTCGATGCCATCGGTGTCGACCCCGACGCCGAGATCACCTTTGTTGCAACACCGGTATCGGGCGTCGCTGCGGCGGTTGCATCGGCCCTCGCGACAACCCAGGGCTTTGTTACCGACGTTGGGTCGGTCAAGGCTCCGATCGCTGCAGCGGTGACCGATGGTCGTTTTGTTGCGGGGCATCCAATGGCAGGCAGCGAGCAAGATGGGGTGGCCGGCGCCCGCCCGGCAATGTTTCGCAATGCAACGTGGGTCCTGACCCCGACCGATGCGACCAGTGACGATGCCTATACCGCGGTTCGACAGGTTGTTCGCGAGTTAGGGGCCGAGGTCGTGTCGATGGACCCGGGCCAACACGATGCTGCGGTCGCTCGAATCTCTCATGTGCCGCACCTGACGGCAGCGACGTTGATGGTGATGGCCGGTGGGGGAACGTTCGACGATGACGCGGTCTTGCGGCTGGCGGCTGGGGGTTTCCGCGACATGACCCGTATCGCTGCTGGGCACCCCCGGATCTGGCTCGACATTTGTGCCGAGAACCGGTCGTCGATTCTCGACGGCATCGACGACCTGGTAGCGGCGCTTGGCGAGGCCCGGCGGATTGTTGACCGCGGCGACCGCGACGGGCTCGAAGCGTTGCTCACCGGAGCGCGCCAGGCCCGTGTCAACCTGCCGAGCGGTATTCCACAGGGGCTGGCGTTGTGCGAGGTTCGCGTGACCATGCCGGACCGGCCAGGCGAGCTTGCGCGTTTGACGACGTTGGCGCCCGAGGTGAACATCTATGACTTTGAGATCGCCCACTCGGTCGAGGGCGGTCGTGGTGTCGCCATCATGGTGGTTGCGCTCGATGACCAGCCCAGCTTTGCGGCCCAACTATCCGATGCCGGTTACCGCTCATCGATGAGGAAGCTCCAATGACTGACCTTCCTCCGAGTGCAGGTCCGCTATCCGAAGCTCCGGTGTCGGGCGACGATGTCTATTCGCGGGTCGTGGCGATCGATGGGCCCGGCGGGTCCGGCAAATCGACCGTTGCCAAGCTCGTGGCTGAGGTCACCAAACTCGGCTATCTCGACACCGGCGCGATGTACCGGTCGATCACGTTCGGTGTGCTGCGTCGGGGGCTTGATCCCGCCGACTGGGCAGGCGCCGACGAGGTCCTCGCTTCCATCGATCTGGATCTAACTGGCGGTCACGTCGTTGTTGATGGCGAAGACGCCACCGCCGCAATCCGTGGCCCCGAGGTGACCGCGGCGGTGTCGGCGGTGTCGGCCAACCCGTCGGTGCGAGTGGCGATGGTTCGCCTGCAACGTGAGTGGATCGCAAAGAACGGCGGGGGAGTGCTTGAAGGCCGTGACATCGGCACCGTCGTCGCACCGGCAGCGGCGGTCAAAGTATTCATGACCGCTACAACTCGTGAACGAGCTCAGCGCCGTGCGGCACAAAGCGGTGAAGCAGTCGATGCCGTCGAAGCCGATCTGATTCGTCGTGACAAGGCCGACGCAGCACGCGATGCATCGCCGATGAAGCCAGCTGACGACAGCGTGATTATTGATACGACCGGCCGCACGATCGACTCGATTGTCGATGAGGTCGCTGCGCTCGTGAACGAACGGACTGCCCGATGACCGCTTCTGCTGACCCACGCCACGGCGGTGCCGAGTTCGGTGCCGCAATCACGACGGGACAGCGGCGTTTCAAGTCTGCAGCTCGGTTTTTGGTTCACCGCATGGTGTTGTCGTGGTTCGTGCGGCTCGAGGTCATCAATCATGACCTGATCCCGAGTGATGGACCGGTGATCATTTCGCCAAGCCATCGTTCGAACATTGACACCCCGTTGATCGGTGCGTCCCACCAACGCGATTCTCGGTTCATGGCGAAAGAGACCATCTTCAAGAGCCCGTTTTGGACCAAGTTCTTGGTCGGTCTCGGGGGTTTCCCGGTCAAGCGAGGCACGTTCGACCGGTCGTCGCTGAACAACGCAATGGCGATTCTCAAGCGTGGTGAGATGTTGGTCGTGTATCCCGAAGGGGCGCGCCAAGAGGGACCGCGGATCAAGCCGGTGTTCGAGGGCGCTGTGTGGCTAGCGGCCCGTGCCGGCACGCCGATCGTCCCTGCTGGCATCGGGGGCTCGCAGGCGGTCATGCCTATTGGTGTGAAGCTGCCACGGCCTAAGAAGGTCGTTGTGGTGTACGGCGAACCGCTGTTCGTTGGTGACCCCGACAAGCCTGGGCGGGTGCCTCGAAGCGAACTCGAAGCTGCGGCCGCTGAGCTGCGGGAACGGGTGCAGGCGGTCTATGACGAAGCGCAGCGTCGTGCGGGTACGCCGAATCGTCCGTGGTCAGAAGACGAACCTGGTATCAACGAACGCCTCGAACCCTGGACCGACGACGAGTAGTCCGCTTCCTAAACGCGCCAAGATGCGCGAATTACCCGAGGAATCAGCAACACTGATGCGGTGGACCTCGGGATTGAGCGTGCGGTGCGGGCAGCCGCGCTGGACTATCTGAGCGAAGTCGTCGACGAGAACGGCGTGGCATCGTGGCAGGCGATGAAGAGCTTCGTGATCGGCGAAGAGAGAGTCAACCTCGTGGGTTCGGGTAACGGCATTTTCAAGCCGCGCCAGCTATCGATGCCGATCTCCATCTTGACAGCGGCGCCTCGAAGCGGATCGGATCCGCCCTACGACGACGCAGTCAGCGTCGATGACTACCTCCTGTATCGGTATCGGGGCAACGATCCAGATTTCCACGAGAACGTCGGGCTGCGAAAGTTATGGACGACGGGCCTTCCGCTCATCCACTTCCATGGGGTGGACCGAGGACGCTATGTCCCGTCAGCAGCGGTGATCGTCCACGACGATCCCGGCGCGTTGACCTTCAGCGCTGGCCTCGTTCCGCTGGAAGCCGCAGGGCCAACGTTCGATGCGGGATCGCTTGATGCGACTCAACGTAGTTATCAGCTGCGATCGGTCAGGGTTCGGGTACACCAGCAGTCGTTCCGAGAACGAGTGCTCAAGGCCTACCGAGGCAGCTGTGCGCTTTGTCGACTGAATCATCTCGAGTTGCTCGACGCCGCACACATCATCCCTGACGGTCGAGGTGGAATGCCGATTGTTCCGAATGGGCTGGCGCTGTGCAAGATTCATCACGCAGCGTATGACGCAAATATTCTTGGAATCCGGCCCGACCTGGTTGCGGAGGTTCGGGCTGACGTGATGGCCGAGAGCGATGGCCCGATGCTCGCGTACGGCATCCAAGCACTCGACAAGACGAAGATCTGGACACCGCAATCAGCCGCGGCGGCGCCCGACAGGGATGCGCTCGACGAGCGATACGAGGAATTCAAGGCTGCGAGTTAGCTTCGTCGCTGGGAACTTGAGCGTTGAGTCAATCGACGCGCGAGCACGCCGATCGTGGGTGGTCAGAAGACGAACCGCGAATAACGAACGCCGCAGGCCGCTAGTGCCTCCGGCGAGTAGACTTTCTCGTCCGGCGGTCGTCTCGCCCTAGCGACCGTGGGAAGAATGTCAGTGCCTACAGCATTGAATGGCCAGATCGAGAGAGCGGCGTGGCAAACACGGAACGAATGAACCCAAGGACTCGCCGGGTCCGCCGGGCGATTCTTGATGCCGGGGCGACAGTGTTTCTCAAGGAGGGTGCGGATCGGGTAACCGCCGCCCGGGTCGCTACCGAGGCCGACGTCGCTCGTACGACGATCTACCGCCACTGGCCGACGTCGCCAGACCTGTTGCTCGCCGTTATCGAGGATCTCACCAAGCCCGGTCGCCCGACCGTGAACACCGGCGACTTCGAAGCGGATCTTCGGTCGACGCTGCTGAGCCTGTGCGTTCGTCTTCGCACTCGCGAGACCCGTCGAGTCTTTGGTGCGCTTGCGTCACGTGCCCACGAGTCCAAAGACTTCGCTCGCACTCTGGCGACCTTCACCCGGAACCTGACCTGCCCGGTCGAAGAGGTTCTCGAGGCTGCAATAGCGAGCGGAGCGTTGTGTCCGACGTGTGATTGTCGAGCTGAGTCGATCATCTTGACGGCGCCGCTGCTACACCATCATTTCATGTTGCACACCACGTTGACCGATGATCTGGTCGAGACGGTGGTCGTGCCCTGGCTCGCAGTCAACACCACAAAGACCCGCTAGCGGATCGGCAACCGAGGTCGCCGATCCGCTTGCCGTGGGTGCTAGACCACGCCTTGGGCGTGGTTCGATGAGATCACCAGGTGGTTTCCCTCGGGATCGATTGCTTGAAACTGGTCGTGGGGGTGTCCCCGTGTGATTGGGCTAACGCTTGCGGCGGTCGTGGCAAGGTCGGCGTGGACGTCGTCGAGGTCATCGACGATGAGGTCCAAGCTGGTCCCGCCGGCTGGGCCATGGCGAACGATCACGTGGGTTCCACCTCGCAGTTCAAGAATGGCAAAGTGTCTTGAGTTCATGACCTGGCGCATGCCGAGGTCGGTGTAGAAGTTGGTCAACCCGCTCACGTCGTTCGCGGTCATGGTCAGATGGCCGATGCCGAAGCGTGGTCGAGGGTCGTCTTGGCTGTTGGTGCTACGTAGTGGGTGTGTTGCTGTGAATGCCATGTTGGCTCCTTTGGGGGAAGTTCTCCTGAGAGTTGATGGAAGTAATGGGCTGGATGGAATTGCGGGGCTGTCTGCTTTGGTTGCGCCTGCTGGCAGAGGCGCTAGGCATCTTGTGCTTGTTCAGCCAGCCACTGTCGCTTGACCGCTCGCCACGCTTCATCGCTGTGGCGGCGTCGCCAATAAGGCGAGATGGATTGGGCGCTCACGTCAACGTTGCGATCTGTCTGTAGGTGCTGGCGCACGGCTCGGACTTCGGCGGCTTCGCCGTGCACGAAGGCATCGAAGTCACCGGCCGGGAACGATGCTGCCGCGATGGCATCGGCGAGCAACATTTCGGGATCGGCAGCGTTTGATCGGTGCAGCCACACGATGTCCGCGTTTGCTGCGGTTGGCAGCTCAACTTCGTGCCCCGGTCCATCGACAACAACGAACACGAGCGCCCGAGCGGTAGCCGGTAGCTGCTCGAGGCTCGCACCAATGCCACCAAGTGCACTTTCGTCCCCAGCAAAAAGATGCCAGTCCACGTTTGGTGATGGCCGATAGTTGCCGCTGGGGCCGCTGAACTGCAATCGATCGCCCGGGCGGGCACGTTGGGCCCATGCGCCGGCGAATCCTGTATTTCCGTGAGCGACAAAGTCGATAGCCAGCTGTTGGGATTCGGGTTGCCATTGCCTGATCGTGAATCGTCGTGGCCGTGGTCGGTGTTCTGGTGCCACCGAGGCCACATCCTCGGGAGCGAACGGCACGGTTAGCGGCGACTCGGCCGGGACGAAGCGGGCGTTGATGTAGGCGTCGGTTGCCGACGGGATTTCGAACTCGTCCAAGGTGCCACCGGTGAGGGTGACGCGAAGGACCGATGGGCTGAGTTGTTTGACGCTTGCTACTTCTGCATACATGGATGTCTCCGGGGATGAGGGGTGTTAGGCACGGTTAACAACCCTGCGTATGCGCCCCTTATTCCTGAGGTGTGCAACTTTTTGGTGCCCGGGCGGGCGAGGTCCCGTGCAAGGGCGCGTCGCGAATGGCCGGCTTCGGCCGACCCTCAATGCAAGGCTCAAGTTGGGCTACACCACATAGCGCTACGAACTTGATGTAGCGTGCAGCGCGGTGTGATTCGGGGGAAGGGTCCCGGTCGGTCGTCTGACTGGCGACCCCGATGTCTAGCCGTGTCACCACGCCACAACACTCGGTATCTAGCGCCAACAACTACCAAGGAACTTCTTCTGATGTCAGATCCCATTGTCGCGGCAAACGCTCCCATGCCGGTGCAACTCACCGCAGGCGAAGAACAGATGTGGTGCGCATGTGGTCGGTCCGCGAACCAGCCGTTTTGCGACGGCTCGCATGTTGGAACGGACTTTGTTCCCTTGGCGTTCGCCGCGGAGAGCGATGGTGAGGCGTATCTGTGCGCGTGTAAACGCACCGGTAATCCGCCGTACTGCGACGGTTCGCACGCTCAGATCGGCGATGAGCTTGTCGGTACTGACGGCACCGTTCGAGCAACCGACACAGGCGAGCCGGAGACCGCGGTGAACGTACGCTCGTCTGGGCTTCCGGTCGCGCGCCCGACGCCGGAAGAACCAACAGTCGCTTTCATCCACGATCTCGCCCGTGACGGTTTGGCAAAGGTTGGCCACCACGGCCCGATGACGTCGATGGGTGTACCGCGCAAAGACCTCCCTCACTGGGACGACCTGCAGATCATGGCCGCCCAGATGGCCAAACAGCCCCTACTCGATGAGGTCGACGTTGGGACTGAGCTGGTGATTGGTCCCGAAGCCGACAAGCCACTCGCCCTCAAGATTCCGCTGTTCGTGTCAGATATGAGCTTTGGTGCGTTGTCGGAGGAAGCAAAGGTCTCCTTGGCCATGGGCGCCGAGCTCGCGGGCACCGGTATCTGTTCGGGCGAAGGTGGCATGTTGCCCGAGGAGCAGCAGGCCAATAGTCGGTACTTCTATGAGCTAGCCAGTGCGCAGTTCGGCTTCCGCGAAGAACTACTTGAGCGGGTGCAGGCGTTCCACTTCAAGGGTGGGCAGGGGGCCAAGACCGGTACCGGTGGTCACCTTCCTGGTTCTAAGAACATCGGCAAGATCTCCGAGGTGCGCCAGATCCCCTCGGGCGAGGCAGCAGTTTCGCCGGCGACGTTCCGTGATCTGCATACGATCGATGACTTCCGTCGCTTCGGCGACCGGGTGCGAGAGGTGACCGGCGGTATTCCAGTCGGTATGAAGCTGAGTGCGAATCACATCGAAGACGATGTCAGCTTCGCGTTGGATTCGGGGGTGGACTACATCATCCTCGACGGTCGCGGCGGCGGCACGGGAGCGGCCCCCGAAATGTTCCGCAACCACATCAGCGTTCCGACGATTCCTGCACTGGCCCGGGCTCGGCGCGTGCTTGACGAACGTGGTGCGAGCGGCCGGGTGACCCTCATCATCACTGGTGGCCTGCGGGTGCCGATCGATTTCGTCAAGGCATTGGCGCTGGGTGCCGACGGTGTTGCGTTGTCGAATTCGGCGATGCAGGCGATCGGCTGTGTTGGGGCGCGTATGTGCAACAGCAACAACTGTCCAACGGGCGTGGCGACACAGAAGCCTGAACTCCGTTCGTTGCTCGATGTCGACATCGCAAGCCGGCGGTTAGCGACCTTCTTCGAAGCGTCCACCGAACTTATGAGCGTTATGGCCCGGGCCTGCGGCCATGACCATCTAAGCAAGTTTGAAAAGCGTGACCTTGCAACATGGGACGACCAGATGGCCAAGCTCAGCGGCGTACGATACTCCGGTTTCAACGCACCTTGAGACAATGGGCGTTGTTGAGGGTGCCAGTGGTCGCGCAATCGCGTCGATGAAGGCAACAAGTCGAAGGACGCAACCGACATGACGGTCGGAGTGGTTCTCGGTGCCGGTGGTCCCCTCGGATGGGCGTACCACCTAGGCGTGCTGCAGGGAGTGCGTGACGCAATCGACCGCGAACCAGCCAACGCCGACCGCATCGTTGGCACCTCAGCCGGCGCTGCGATTGCCGCAACGCTCTTAACCGGAACCCCACAGGACCGGGTTCTTGAGCTGATCTCAACGCCGCCAACCGACGCCGAGCGAGACGAGATGCGGTCGGTGGGTGCAGCGTTTCGTCAGTCGCCTCTGCGCTCGCTGCGTCCCGTGGCACCCGGGCTGGTCCGATGCATTCGCCATGTAGGCGCGGTGACCGCGCTGGTGGGGTTGCTTCCGGCTGGGCTGTTCCCGACGCTCATGCTGCGCAAGTTCGCGGCATCTCAAAAGTGGCCACAGCAGCTGTGGGTACCTGCGGTTTGTCTTGACAACGGCCAGACAGTGGTCTTTGGGCGCGACCGGATCCCGGCCACGCTCGGTGATGCGCTCGAAGCAACGTCTGCTGTGCCCGGCCTTTTCCAGCCCAAGATCATCGACGGCGCCCGGTATGTCGACGGTGCAGTTGCGTCATCAACCCATGCCGCGACGCTCGTGCCGGAGAACCATGAGATCGTCTTGATCTCGGCGCCGACGGCGCGGCAGGGCGGAGGCCCAATCCGTGCACGAGCGCGGCGAACACTGAATGCCGAGGCCCAGGCGTTGCGTTCCGCTGGTAGCCGCACGCTCATCCTGATCCCGAACGACGAGGTGATGGCTGCCTCGGAGGGGTTTCCGCGACAGCGGCCAGGAGCTGCCGCCGAGATCGTCGAAGCCGCCCGCCGGCAAACCACCGCTGCGTTCTCACAGTTCTTCTAGCAATACTTGCCGTGTAACAGCAGTTTTCGAGGCGAACCCAGGTCCGTGTTTCGAGCGAGAACCTGGGACTGATTGGCTTAGACCAAGTTGGCGAGCACGGAGCTGGCCGCGACTCGGCGGTCGGCGGCGATGCTCGTCGTCGTCCTGGCCCCCAACGTCGCTGCAGCAGCCGAAGACAACGCAGTCAACAGATCCCGGATCGGGGGCGGGGGAGGGAAGTACTCGTCCTCGTCCACGACCCGAATCTCCTCAACGCCCCGCACGGGCGCGAGCTTGGCAATCACTGCTTCGACCAGCTCTTCGGGCGCCGAAGCCCCCGCGGTGACCCCGACCACGCCCGTGAGATCATCAGGAAGTTCATCGTCGCCGTTGATTCGAAGCACCCGTGGGCACCCGCTTTCGTCGGCGAGCTTGGCCAACGCCAACGTGTTCGACGAGTTCGGCGAGCCAATTACGACCATCGCATCGCAGCGTTCAACGAACGACAACAACGCACTTTGCCGGTTAGTGGTGGCGAAGCACAGGTCGCTTCGGCCAGGCATCCACATGTCGGGGAAACGTTCGGTGGCGGCATCGGCGACGTCCTGCCAGTCACGGTGCGACAGCGTCGTTTGCGCGAGCAACGCCAGCGGTTCGTCGAAGTCAGGCAGTGCCGCAACCTCCTCGACTGATTCGACCCGGTGAATGGACTCGGGCGCGACCGCCATGGTGCCGACGGCCTCTTCGTGGCCCTCGTGGCCGACATAGACAATGCGGAAGCCCTTGCCGGTGCGGACCCGAACCTCGTGGTGGACCTTGGTGACCAGCGGGCACACCGAGTTGACGGTAAAGCTTCCCGTTGTCTCAGCAGCGGTGACCACCTCGGGGGCGGAGCCGTGAGCGCTCAACATGATCGGCGAGCCGGTCGGGACTTCGGCGATGTCATCGACGAAGATCACACCTTGTTCCTCAAACCGTCGCACCACCTCTTGGTTGTGCACGATCTCGTGGTAGCAGTACACCGGCGCGGGAAAGGTGCGAACCATCGAGGCGAGCGCTTTGATCGCCATTTCGACCCCGGCACAGAATCCCCGGGGAGCAGCGAGTAGAACCTGATCGGCGACCACGATGGCGACGATAGTGGCACGGCGATCGATGGCACCGCGATCGATGGTGCCGCACGCAATCGGTGTGCCTTCGGTCCTGTCAGAACTGACAGTTGCAACCAGCGCAATACAGTTCTGCCTATGAGCGCGCCGGTGGTGGTCGAACTTGTCGCCGATTCACCGGCCGCCAAAGCTGGACTTGTCGTTGGCGATGCCGTGTTGTCGTTGAACGGGCAGCAGCCCCGAGACGTCATCGAATGGCAGCGGCTCGTCGACGAGCCTCAACTTGAGCTCGAAATCGACCGCGGTGGCTTGGTTGTCACGATGGAAGTCGACAAGCGGCCGGGCGAACCGCTCGGCGTTGATGTCGACGCTGCGTTGTTCGACCGGGTCCGCACCTGCGACAACCACTGCGACTTTTGCTTCATCTATCAGCTGCCCAAGGGCATGCGCCGCACGCTCTACCTCAAAGACGACGACTACCGACTGTCGTTTCTGTACGGCAACTTCACCACGCTGACCCGATTCACCGAAGCCGACCTTGAGCGAGTGATCACCGAGCGGCTCTCGCCGCTGTACGTGAGCATCCACGCGACCGACCCTGACGTGCGGTCACACATGCTTCGCAACAAGCGTGGGGCGATGAGCCTGCGATGGCTCGAAGCGCTTCTTGACGCCGACATTGAGGTGCACGGCCAAGTCGTGTGTTGTCCCGGTGTCAACGACGGTGACGTGCTCGAACAGACCATGATCGGCATTCTTGACCGGTTCCCGACGCTGACGAACGTCGCTGTTGTGCCCCTCGGTGTCAGTCGCTACTCGCCGCACGAGCACATGCGGGCCCACACCGTTGCCGAAGCACGTCGGGTGGTCGAGATCGTCGAACGGTGGCAACAGATCTACCTCGACACGCTCGGGCGCCGGTTGGTCTATGCCGCCGACGAGTACTACCTGCGCGCCGGCTTGGCGTTCCCCGACGACGATGTCTACACCGAAGCCGACATGCACGAAGACGGCATCGGCATGGCCTCGACCTTTGCTCGCGAGTTCCGCGGCGAAGTGGCAGAGCCGACCGGTGTCGCAAGCGGCTTCTTCGCCTGGGTTGAGGGCGCACCAGCCGAGGGTTACCGGACACCTCGTGCATCGGGTTTGAGCCAAACTGCCGTCACGCTCGGAACCACCCGCAAACGTTCCACCGCTATTGGGGTGCTCACCGGCACCCTTGGCGCCGAAGTGCTCGAACCATTGATCGCCGAAGCAGCCCCCACGTCGGCGACACGGGTGATTGCGGTGCCGAACGATTTCT
>CALDYC010000115.1 GCA_937941245.1 uncultured Acidimicrobiales bacterium
CCGCCCCGATGCCTGGGAAGTCCAGGGCCGCGGTGAGCTTCAACTGGCAATACTCGTCGAAATGATGCGCCGCGAAGGTTTCGAATTGACCGTCGGCAAGCCCCAGGTGCTTACCCGCGAGATTGACGGCACATTGCACGAGCCGGTCGAGTCGGTGTCGGTCGACATTCCTGAGGAGTACGTCGGCGCAGTCACTCAGCTGCTCGCCCCTCGCAAGGGCCAGCTTCAAGAGATGGTAAATCATGGCACCGGCTGGGTACGCCTGGACTACCGGGTGCCAGCTCGAGGTCTGATCGGCTTTCGCACCGACTTCCTAACCGAGACTCGTGGAACAGGAATGTTGCACTCCGTCTTCGACGGTTGGATTGTCTGGCAGGGCGAAATCAAGTCCCGTAATAAGGGATCGCTCGTCGCCGACCGCACCGGCGTCGCGACAAGCAATGCGATTATGAATTTGCAAGAACGCGGCAGCTTCTTTGTCGATGTCGGTGACGACGTCTACGAAGGAATGATCGTCGGCGAAATGCCAAAGCCGGGCGACATGGACATCAACATCTGTAAAGAGAAAAAGCACACCAATGTGCGTGCAGCAGCAGCAGACGAACTCGTTCGCCTGACGCCTCCGAAAAAGATGTCACTCGAACAGTCACTTGAGTTCATCAGCGACGACGAGGCCATTGAGGTGACTCCCGACAAGGTTCGACTTCGCAAGGTAGACCTCGATGCCACGACCCGACTTCGTCACGCCAAGAATCTCAAGAAGTCACGCGAATCGTGACCACCTTTAAAGCGCTCGGTGTCTCTGACAATGTGGTTCAGGCGCTGAGCAACAAGGGCATCTCCGAAGCCTTTCCAATTCAAGCCGAGACCATCGAAGCGTCGCTTGCGGGACGCGATATCTGCGGCAAGGCTCCGACCGGATCCGGCAAAACTCTTGCCTTCGGAGTGCCAGTCGTCGACCTAGTCGAACAGGGAACGCCGTGGCAGCCTGCGGCACTCATTCTCGCTCCGACGCGCGAGTTGGCTTCGCAGATCAAGGACGAACTCGAACCGCTTGCGAAGGCACGCAAACGCAACGTGGTCACGGTCTTTGGTGGGACCAATATCGAACGCGACATCAAACGCCTTGAACAGGGCGTTGACATTCTCGTTGCATGCCCGGGCCGGCTCGAAGACCTCATTTCGCGTCGATGCTGTGACTTGCGCGACGCCAGCCTGGTGGTAGTCGACGAAGCCGACCGTATGGCCGACATGGGGTTTCTTCCTGCGGTCAAGCGGCTGCTTGACCAAACCCCAGGTAATCGCCACACATTGTTGTTCTCCGCCACGCTCGACGGCGACGTCAAACAGCTCATCGATCGTTACCAAGACAAGCCACTGACCGTCGAAGTCGAGGAACAGGTCGCTGACGTCGGCGACGTTCCGCATTCGTGGTATCTGGTCCAACCGAACGAACGTGTCGACAGCGCCGTGGCTGTGCTGCAGCGCTACTGGTCATCGATCGTTTTCTGTCGCACTCGTCGTGGCTGCGACCGCGTCGCAAAGATGTTCAACAAGAAGGGCCTGAAGGCAGTTGCGATCCATGGGGACCGCAGTCAGAACCAGCGAGAACGGGCACTCAAGGACTTCACGAGCGGCAAGGCCCAGGTCCTGGTTGCAACCGATGTGGCGGCCCGCGGTATTCACGTCGACAACGTCAGCCTGGTCATGCACTACGACCCAGCCGGAACCGACAAGGATTACATTCACCGCTCAGGCCGTACCGGCCGTGCGGGTGCCGACGGTCGCGTCATCTCGATGGTTGTCGAAGACAAGAAGAAGGTCGCTCGCGCCCTACAGAAGGATCTAGGCCTGAAACCCGGCTTCGACGATCTTGACCTAGCCGAGTTTGGTGCGATTGTCGAACGCCCCATCGTCAAGGACGAACCTCACGACAGTCGTGACGGCCAGCACGGTTCTGGTGGCGGCCGAGGCAGCAAGGGCCGTAGTAGCGGCACTCGCAGCAGCGGCTCTCGAAGCGGTGGCGGCGGCGAACATCGGGGGCGTCAAGGCAACCGATCCAGCAGCAACCGATCCGGGGGCAGCCGCTCAAACGAGAATCGGCCGGGTAGGGGCCGAAGCGAACGAAACGATGACGATCGTCGCGATGGCGGCGGGGGGCGAGACCGGCGCACCCGCGACGACCGCGGCGGCCGTAGCAGTGGCCGTTACGGGCGAGACGATGTTGACGCTGGCGACCGCGAAGGCGGAAGCCGCGGAAGCCGAAGCCAAAGCTCGCGTGGCCGAGACGGGCGCGGCCCTGACGGTCGACGCAAGACCGAAACGCAGCGACCGGGACGCCCTAAGGGCAACGACTGGTATCCGCCTGAGAAGAAGAAACGCTGGCGCGACGACGATGAGCGCGGCGCGAGTCGCAGCGAACGATCATCAGGCGACGGTGGATCCGGACGAGGTCGCACGAGCGCGGGCAGCGATGGCGAAGACAAGCCGGGCGGATCAAACTCGACACCGCGCAAGACTCGCTCGTCGAAGGGCCGTCACGCTGATCGCGACAAGACGAACGACAAGGGCCGGCGCCGCCCACGCTCGTAGCTCGACTCGCCGTGCTCGGCTCGTCCTGTCCCACTCGGTCAGGTAAAGACCTCAACCACGGCGACCTCAAGGTCACTATCGACCCCGACGGTTTCGGCTTCGGTCCACGGAGCACCGCGCACTTGTTCGCGTGTCACGACACCTGATTCGTATGTGACCACCCGGGCACCAACGATCCCCTGGGGATGATCGGCGATCAGGTCGAGCACGCTGTTCTCGACACGGATGCCACCCGACGAGACGTTCATGCCAAGCGTGTCAGGAGCCGTTGTTCCGCGGATCGCGAGCGACGGTGGCAGACCGTTGGGGCCGCCGCCAAAGGACCCGAGCACTTCGCTAAACACATTCTGGTGCAGCACCCACGGCCCATACGCCGGGGGCAGCGTCGCACCGTCGATTCGCGAGGCAATCATCGACTCGCCGGTGACTGATGGTCGTGAATCTCGACCAGCAGCTACCACGACCCGCCGGATACGTTCACCGTTCTCGAACAATGCGAGCGATGCCGGTTCGCCGATGTCAATTTCAATGGTCGTGTTTGACGTACCAAATACGAAGTCCTCACTGCGGACCCACACCGATTGCCGATGCGGGAGCGTCGGAGCCTGCACTTTGATCCAATCATCACCCATGCTGCCCTCGATCACCCAGAGCACAAGCGGTTCACCCTGCGCGGTCGGATGCATCAAGGGAAGCTGGTACTGCTCTCGATCAACATCATCGGTCAGCACAAGCGTTCTCGGCTCACCTGCTGGTTCGTCGTAAACCGAGATCACGCGTGAACCAGCAACCGACTCAGGCCAGCGCTCGGGCGCAGGCACACCTGCATTGGGCTTCGCCGTCACAAACAGTGTTGGCGCAGCTTCAACCGGCGCTCGGCTGCGCGGTGTGGGGTCGGCGAGCAACGGAAGAGGGTCACCTGGAGACCATTGCGGTTCAGCCACGACCGCTACCGCAAGATCGTTGATGTTCCAAACATCGGACTTGATGTCCAGCTTGACTTCCGATTCGAGTACCGACAGATCGATGCAAAGGCCAACCCGAACCGGACAGTTCACGTACAGAGACGATTCATGCAACGGATCAGACGGCACGATCAGCTGATCGAAGGACCGGGTATCCGCTTGCGCATACGGTCGAGAGCGCGCATTTTCTGCCGTATCCCCAGTAGTGGAATCATAGAAGATCACTGGAGTTCCAGGTACCACCACTTCTGCCATCACGCCGAGTGTGTCATTGGTGACTCGGATCTCACCCGAGCTGATTCGCTCGCCCATAAGGTCCGGTTGATTCGTGCCGTGAATGAAGTTTCTCGGATGGCCGCCACTACCGCCGAACGTTCCAAGCTGCTCGCTGAACATGGCCGTGCTAAAGATCAGCGGCCCGTACGCCTCGGACCGGGATGAACCGGGCAGGGCAGCTTCGATGAAGCCCACGCCGGTCGTCGTCTTTCGACCATCGCGACCTTGGACGATCGGCCCTTGGTGCAGCACACCCGACTGGTCGACGATCTCGATTGACCCATCGCCCGCGAGGTCGATTTCGATTCGAACGTCGGTTTGATAGATAGCAAAATCGGTTCGCTTCACCCAAGCTGATGACATATTCGGCCTGGCTGGTGTTTGGACTCGCAGCCATTCGCGGTCGTCAGACTCGCCAATCACCCGCAGGACCAGCGGCGTTTCGCCGGCACCGCCGTGCAACAGCGGATACCCAACGGATATCGCGTCGATCTCGTTTTTGTCGACGAGTACACGCGGCTCGCCACCCGGCTCGTCATATATCGGCACCGAGCGCATTCGGGGTTGGCCAGCGATTTCGGCTGCGACAGGTACGCCCGCTTCGGGTACTGCCACCGCGTAGTGGCCTGAGTTCAACGAGATTGCGGTCATTCCATCGCCATCGGCTTGTGATGCGGCAGCGACGGTGACATCAGGCAAGTCCGCGAGTTCGGCGTTAGCAGCAACGTCCGCGCCGCGTGCAGCAATGTCTGCTCCGTTGCCCGAGGCGATCACCTGGGTATCTGCAGGAGTTCGTTGGGTTGAAACCACGAAAGCGCCAGCGAACAACAAGACCGCTGCCGCGACGCCGACCAACACCCGTCCCCGCTGACGGGCTGGGGTGCGCACAGACCGATTGCGCACATCCAGTTGCGGGCGCTGCCTGCGTTCCGATAGGTCAAACACGTTCAAGTCTGTTGGTGACATCGACGCAGCAGAGTCGTTGGCGACTACATCTACATCAGACGAGTCTTCTGCGACCATTGCCCGAGCGATTCGGCGCAATTCATCTTCGAACGGATCGTTTGTGTGATCAGACATCGAGCACCTTCCTCAGGTTGTTGCGGGCACGCGCAAGGTGTTTTCGCACAGCCCCTTCGGTGATGCCCAGGTGTTCGGCAACTGCCCCAACGCCGAGGTCCTGCCAGTAGGTCAGAACAATCACTGCACGTTGTTGGGTCGACAAATCCCGGACCGCGTCTGCCACCTCGGGATGCAAGTCGGGAAGCTCGATATCGCGCACCTCATGCGCTTGGCGTTCGAGTACCCGTCGCTGCTGTCGTCGCTTGAGGTGTCGCAGGCTTTGGTGGTAGGTCGCCGTAAACAGATACGCCCGTGGGTTGATCACTTCGGACCAGCCTGAACTCGCAATCGAAGCGACGACGGCTGCCGAAGCAACGTCGTGTGCCTCGGCCGAACCCACCATCGAGCGAGCGAACGACACGAGGTCGTCGAAATGGTCCTCGTATATCTGTTGGTCAGTCATCGATTTGAGAGCCAGCATCACCCTTTACGAGCTACGACAGGCACATCTGGGTGACACCGCACCAAAACAATCTGATGACGAGGCCAATCAACCGAGCAGATCGACCACGGTGTCGTAGTACAGCCCGGTGGTTAACCCGATCGATTCGACGTCGATGCGTTCGTTGTTTCCGTGGAAACGACTGCCGTATTCGACGGGGCTCAATGTGGGCGCCATAAGACCTGCGCCGTACGCAATCGCCCCCATGTTTCGATGCACCCGGGCATCGGTGAATCCGACCGTCAGCCCCGGAGACAGTTCCGATGTCGGAAAACGCCGCTGGACTGACCGGCGGAGCGCATCCCACAAGGGCGTATCGATCGGGCTGGTCGTTGACATGTCGTTCATCAGCGGCGAAATCTCGACATGTTCGGCGAGCTCCCCCATCGCCAGAGTCAGCTGCTCACGTACGTCATCCGGCGTCTCGCCGGGCATCGTCCGAACGTCAATGTCGATGTCGACGACATCGGGAATGGTGTTGGTCTTGGTCGGGCTTACGAGCACGTTCGGACTGAGGGTCATGTGACAACACGAGTGCAGGTATTTTGCTGCTCCGCCGAGGTGAGAGATCGCCTCGTCGACCGTTGCCGGGTCGAGCATGCGTGCCTTCATCTCGTCGTCCATACCGAGTGCGTCGAGCTGCGTTAGCCACCGCTCGTGGAAGCGAGGTGGGGTTCGGTGCTCACCGATTCGCTGGACGACCGCAGCGGCCTTGATCAACGCGTTGTCCGCACCAAAGGGCTGTGAGCCATGACCAGGAGTTCCACGCACGCGCAGGCGACGCCATGCGACGCCCTTCTCGCCGACATTCATGTTGATCACCGGGCGTGCAGCGCCTCCACTGTGCAGGCCACCACTGTGCAGGCCACCATTTTCGGTCAGGACGTAATCAGCGCGGATCGCGTCGCCATGATGGTCAGCCATCCACTGCGCTCCATAGGCACTGCCCGATTCTTCATCCGCCACGCCGAAGAAAATCAGGTCGCCTTTCGGCATGAAGTTGTTGTCTGCCAAATTGCGAAAGGTCACGGCCATCGCCGCTGTCAGGCTGAGCATGTCGATCGCGCCCCTGCCCCACACTTCGCCGTCGATCAATTCGCCGCCAAACGGATCGTTGTCCCATCCATCGGCATTGACGGGAACCACGTCGGTGTGGCCATTCAGCAGCAGGCTTGGTGCCTGCGGGTCGCTGCCCTCGATCCGAGCGACAATCGACACCCGGCCCGGCGCCGCCTCGTAGCGATCGACCTCAACGCCGCTTCCTTCGATGATCTGCTGAAGCAGGTCTGCGTTGCGGACTTCGTTGCCAGATTCGACCGTCCCGTCGTTCACGCATTCGTTGCGGATCATCTGCTGCAACAGCTCCACCGTCTCGTTGGTGCGTGCGCTCTCGGCATCGGTCATGAAAGCAGCTAACCACACCGAGGTCCTCCACCGCCGGTGCCGCAGTTCTACAGTCGCGCTATGAGCGAGATGTTCCAGCCAGAGATCGAATCCATGCCACGCCCCGAACTCGAGGCCTTGCAACTGGAACGCTTGCAATCCACCGTCAGCCGGCTGCGCACCAACGTGCCCGTGATGGCCGAACGTTTGACCAATCACGCGGACCCGACATCGCTCAGCGACCTGGCGAGCTTTCCGTTTCTCCGCAAGGCTGACCTGCGAGACAACTATCCGTTTGGCCTCTTCGCAGAACCCCGATCCAACCTGGCACGGGTCCATGCAAGCTCGGGGACCACTGGCAAACCAACGGTGGTCGGCTACACCGCCGACGACCTTTCGATCTGGTCAGACTGCGTCGCCCGAAACCTGATTGGCGCGGGTTGCCGGCCAGGCGACATGTTGCACAACGCCTACGGCTACGGCCTCTTTACCGGAGGACTTGGGTTGCACCAGGGCGCTGAACGTGCCGGCATGATCGTGGTTCCGGTGTCGGGCGGCAATACCGAACGTCAACTCATGTTGATCGATGACTTTGCCCCCGAAGCGATCTGTTGCACCCCGTCGTTTGCGCTGACCTTGGCCGAACGCCTGGGCGCGAGCGCACGCGACTCATCGCTGCGGGTCGGTGTGCTCGGAGCTGAGCCGTGGACCGACACTATGCGCGACGAGATCGAGGAACGGCTCGGGATCACCGCGGTGAACATTTATGGACTGTCCGAAGTGATTGGCCCGGGCGTGTCATGCGAGACCGCGCACCAGGACGGTTTGGTCATCGCCGAGGATCATTTCCTGCCCGAGATCGTCCATCCCGAAACGGGTGACGTGCTCGATGACGGTGAGGTCGGTGTTCTCGTGCTGACCAGCCTGACTAAACAGGCCTTTCCGGTGCTGCGCTACTGGACAGGAGACCTGTGCTCGCTGACCCGAGAGCCTGACCCCGACGGCCGCACTCATGCACGGATGTCGGCATTGGTTGGCCGGTCCGACGACATGCTGGTGATCCGTGGCGTGAACGTCTACCCCAGCCAGGTCGAGCACACACTTCTTGGGGTTGAGGGGGTGTCACCGCACTTCCAGCTGGTCGTGACCCGTGACGGCACGCTCGATTCGCTGCAGGTTCGGGTTGAAGGAAGCTGCGTCGATACCAACGAAGTCGAGGCAAAGCTGGTGTCATCGCTCGGCATCTCGGTGACGGTTGTGGCCGAAGCTGACGGGGCAGTTCCACGATCTGAAGGCGGCAAGCTCAATCGGGTCGATGACCAGCGGCTGCTCTGAGCCCACAAATGCTCCCGCAATCGCAAGCCGCACAGATATCGAGGCCCCTATGACCCGAGAAACTCTGAGCCCAGAAACGACTTCTAGCCGCACTGACCGCGCGTGGCTGTCGGAAGCGGCGATGGCTCGCGAGGCCGAAATTTTGGGAACCTCAGCTGTCGGCGCTACCTCAACCCGGGCGGTGCGGGCACACCTTGCAGAGCTCGCAAACGAGAACCGGCGGATCCACGAGACCGAGTGCATCAATCTCAACCCAGCGGCGAACGTGATGAGCCCGGGCGCCGAAGCTGCTGCTGCCTCGCCCGGCCTATCCACGCGACCGTCTCTCGGCCACGCCGGGGAGAAGTACGAGATGGGGCTCGAAGCAGTCGAGCAGATCGAAGTCATCGCCGCCGACCTCGCGTGCGAGGTTTTCGGGGCCCGATTTGCCGAGGTCCGGGCAACGTCTGGGGCGATGTCGAACCTCATTGCCTTCATGGCGACTTGTTCGCCAGGCGATGCGATCATTGTTCCACCGGCTTCGGTCGGCGGACATGTCACCCACAACGTCGCGGGGGCGGCGGGTCTATTCGGACTTCAGATCCACGAAGCCCCGATCGACGCAGAGCGCTACACGATCGACGTGGGGGGCGTGGCAAAGCTCGCTGCCGAGGTCATGCCTCGGGCAATCACCGTCGGTTCGAGCCTGAACCTGCTCCCGCATCCTGTTTCTGCTTTGCGCGAGGTCGCCGACCGTTTCGATGCGAATCTATTGTTCGACGCGGCACATGCCTGCGCGATGTTCGCCGGCTCGCAGTGGGCGAATCCGCTCGATGAGGGCGCCCACGCGATGATGATGAGCACCTACAAGAGCCTGGGCGGACCCCCTGGTGGGCTTCTTGTGACGAACGATGCTGATCTCGCCGAACAGTTCGACCGTGTCGCCTATCCCGGCTTGACTGCCAACTTCGATGCTGGACGGGTCGCCGCTCTGGCGGTCACGCTTACGGAATGGATCGACCATGGCACTGCATATGCACTCGAGATGGTGAGTTCTGCCACCGCTCTCGCGTCGAGTTTGATCAGTCTTGAAGTCGACGTGTTCCAAACACCAGAGGGCCCAACAACGTCTCACCAGTTCGCGATCCACGCCGGCGAAGGTCAAGATGTGCCTACCCGTCTGCGTGTTGCCAACCTACTCACAAGCGCTATCGGGCTTCCCGATGGTGACGGCGTGCGTCTCGGCGTTCCCGAGCCCGTGCGTTGGGGCATGACATCGGCCGACATGGCCACGATCGCGGACTTCATCGGCCGAGCGTTGCGTGACAACCCGGCAGAGGTCGCTGA
>CALDYC010000116.1 GCA_937941245.1 uncultured Acidimicrobiales bacterium
AGGGGCCCAAGGGCGAGCTCAACATTGACCTTCCCGAGGGCATCAGTGCCCGCCAAGACGACGCTGATCTCATGATCGAGCGTCGAGATGATGAACGCGAAACTCGGGCCTTGCACGGGCTGAACCGTTCACTGGTCAACAACATGGTTCTCGGCGTGAGCGAAGGGTTCCAGAAGCACCTCGAGATCATTGGCGTTGGTTACCGTGCCGCGGCAAAGGGCTCTAACGGCCTTGAGCTTCAGCTCGGATACAGCCACCCAATCAGTTACCAGGCCCCCGACGGCATTTCGTTCGAGGTTCCTGACCAGCAGAAGATTTCGATCAGCGGCATCGACAAGCAAGTTGTTGGACAAGTCGCCGCTGAGATCCGCAGTTTCCGCAAGCCCGAGCCCTACAAGGGCAAAGGAATACGCTACGTCGGCGAACATGTGATTCGCAAGGCCGGCAAGGCAGCAAAGTAGGAGTTCGACGATGGCAACCACCAGTCGCCGAAGTGCCCGGCATCGCAGGCACGCACGCATCCGACGCAAGGTGCAGGGCACCGCAGAGCGCCCGCGCCTGTCGGTATTTCGTTCCAATCGGCACATCGCCGTTCAACTCATCGACGACGTTGCTGGGCACACCATTGCCTCGGCTTCATCACTCGAATCTGATCTGCGTAGCGGCGCAACCGGCAATGCCGATGCTGCCGCCAAGGTCGGAACCATCATCGCCGACCGGGCCAAAGCTGCCGGCGTCACCACCGTGGTGTTTGACCGAGGTGGCAACCGCTTCCATGGTCGAGTTGCTGCACTCGCCGAAGCTGCCCGCGAAGCCGGACTGGAGTTCTGATGGCTGACGATCGTAATAGCCGTAACAACCGCAATGACCGCAACGAGCGCAGTCGTGGTGACAACGACGGTCTGCGTGATTCGCGGGTCATCAACATCAACCGCGTGGCGAAGGTCGTCAAGGGCGGCCGGCGTTTCTCCTTCACCGCCCTCGTGGTGATTGGCGATGGCAACGGCCGAGTTGGTCTGGGCTACGGCAAAGCCAAGGAAGTGCCTCTGGCAATTCAGAAGGGCACCGAAGAAGCCAAGAACTCACTGATCAACGTTCCGCTTGCGGGCGGCACGATTACCCATCCCATCATCGGCATCCTCGGCGCAGGCAACGTCATGCTTAAGCCAGCTGCACCGGGTACCGGCGTTATCGCTGGTGGTGCTGCGCGGGTCATCCTCGAAGAAGCGGGTGTACACGATGTGCTGTGCAAGTCGCTGGGCTCGTCCAACCACATCAACGTGGCGCGAGCGACCATGCAAGGGCTCGGAGCACTTCGACGCCCCGATGAGGTTGCGCTGCTCCGCGGCCTCGACCCCGAAGAGTTCGTTCCCGGTGGTCTGTGGGCTGCTTACCTCGACACCAAGAAGAAGAGCGCCAAGCCTGGCGCTGTAGAGGGCTGATCATGGCACTTCGAGTCACCCAAACCCGGTCATCGATCGGCACCAAGCCCAAGCAGCGCGGCACGCTCCGTGCGTTGGGCCTGCGCAAGTTCGGACACACCAACGACCTTCCTGACCGTCCAGAGATCCGAGGCATGCTTGCCAAGGTTCCGCATCTGGTCACGGTTGAAGAAATCGCAGACTGAGGAAGCACCCATGAAGATTCATGACCTCCAGCCGGCTCCCGGCTCGAACAAGCGCCGCAAGCGCGTCGGCCGTGGTATTGGCGGCACCGGCGGAAAGACTGCAGGCCGCGGTAGCAAGGGCCAACGTGCGCGTAACACCGTACGGATGGGCTTTGAAGGTGGCCAGATGCCACTCATCCGGCGTGTGCCGAAGCTCCGCGGCTTCAACAACCCATTCCGGGTTGAATATCAGGCAATCAATCTCGACACGATCACCGAGTCAGGTTTGACCGACATCTCGCCGGAGACGCTCTACGCGAATGGGCTCATCAGTAAGGGCGCGCTCGTCAAGGTGCTCGGCCGTGGTGAACTAACTGGCGCGGTCACCGTGCACGCTCACGCATTCTCGGCTTCGGCCAAGGCTGCGATCGAGGCTGCCGGCGGCACCGCTACCGAACTTGCCTCGCCATATCTCGTGCGACCAGCTGCCAACGGCAGCGCGCACCAGAACCGCTGAACGGAGCCTCGCTTCCATGCTCGACACCCTGAGGAACATCGGCAATATTGGCCGGATCCCCGACCTTCGCAACAAGGTGCTCTTCACCTTGGCGATGGTCGTGATCTACCGCCTTGGCGCATTCATCCCGTCACCGGGTATCAACTTCGATGCTGTCGAAGCCATTCGCGCCCAGACCGAGGTACAGGGGGGCGGCGTACTCGACTTCCTCGCTCTATTTAGCGGTGGGGCACTGACCCAGATGGCAATCTTTGCCCTTGGGGTGTTCCCGTACATCACCGCATCGATCATCATGCAGATTCTTGGCATCGTGATCCCGCGCATTGAGCAGTGGCAGAACCAGGGAGCAGTTGGCCAGCGAAAGATTACCCAGTGGACCCGTTACCTCACGATTGCAATCGCAATCGTGCAGTCGACAGGTTTCGCCTTCCTCTTCAATCGACAGGGCAGCGGGTTCGGCACCGGCTCCTCGGGCCAGGAAGGAAACGGGCTTGACCTGCTTCCGACCTTTACCCCAGGTCGCGTTGGTCTCGTAGTCCTCACGCTCACTGCTGGCACCGCATTGCTGATGTGGATGGGCGAGCTGATCACCCAGAAGGGTGTCGGCAACGGCATCTCGATCATCATCTTCGCTTCGGTTATGACAACCATCCCGAACCAGTTCGTCGACGTCTACAACAACGGCGGCATCGGCTGGATCGCCGGAATCCTCGTGCTGTACATCATCATGTTGGTGGCGATTGTGTTCATCGAGAATGGTCAACGCCGCATTCCGGTGACCTTCTCGAAGCGTGTTCGTGGAAACAAGCAATACGGCGGAACATCGACCTACATCCCGCTCAAGGTGAACCAAAGCGGCGTGATCCCGATCATCTTCGCTTCGTCGGTGCTGTATCTGCCACAGCTCGTGGCTGTTGTGCTCCCGTCGGGTTGGGGCGACACCGTTCGCGACTGGGTCGACCGTCGCCTGGTGAATCCCGCCGATCCGGTCTACCTGATCATCTTTGGCATCTTGATCATTGGTTTCGCCTACTTCTATACGGCGATCACGTTTGATCCCGTGAAGAAGGCCGACGAACTCCGCCGCCAGGGTGGCCATATCGCTCCGTTGCGGCCCGGCCCTGAGACCGAGCGCTACCTCGCCCGAATCCTCAGCCGAATCACGCTCCCCGGAGCGCTTTTCATCGCCATTGTTGCGTTGCTTCCCGCAGTCGCTCTTGGACTTGTGCTTCCTGCCGGGAGCACCGGCTTCTTCGGCTTCTCTGGTATCTCGATTCTGATCGCCGTTGGCGTCTGTCTCGAAACCATGAAGCAGATCGATAGCCAGTTGATGATGCGCAATTACGAGGGCTTCCTCAAGTAAACCAATGGCCCTTCATCTCGTTATCTTCGGTCGCCAAGGCGCCGGCAAAGGCACCCAGAGCCAACATCTCGTCGACGCGTTCGGCGTGGTGCATGTCTCAACCGGTGACATGTTGCGCGCCGCGATCGCAGATGAAACTGAGATGGGGCTGGCGGCGCAAGCCATCATGGATGACGGTGGACTCGTCGACGATGACACAATGTGTGCGATTGTCGCCGACCGGCTGGGCGCAGAAGACGTCGTTGCCAACGGTGTGTTGCTTGACGGCTTCCCTCGAACACCGACGCAGGCCGAAAAATTGGTCGACATTCTCGGTGATCGCACGATTGATGCAGCGATCAACCTCGAGGTGTCGATCGAACAGGTCACTACCCGCATGCTTGATCGCGGGCGAGACGACGACACGCCAGAAGCTATCGAAAAGCGCCTTCGTCTCTACGAATCAGAAACTCGTCCGTTGCTCGAATGGTTTGAGGCACGGGACCTGTTGGTGACGGTAGATGGCCTCGGTACCGAGGCTGAGGTGTTTGATCGCATACGGTTGAGCCTTGAGGCCCGAACCCAGGTTGGAAGGGTCTCTGAGGCGGAATAAGCTACATGGTTGCGCGCGTTGATTTCTGGTTGACGCGCTCCAGAACGGACGCGCTGAGTTCGTTCAATTCGAAGGAAGGTAAGCATCATCGCTACCAAAGAAGACGCAATTCTCATGGAAGGCACGGTCCTAGAAAGCCTGCCCAATGCCATGTTCCGCGTAGAACTCGACAATGGACATGGGCTTCTCGCCCACATCTCCGGAAAGATGCGCATGCACTACATCCGCATCCTTCCTGGTGACAAGGTCCAAGTTGAGCTCACCCCGTACGACCTCACCCGAGGTCGGATCACCTACCGCTACAAGTAGCGAGTTCGCAATGAGTGTGAAGAAATGAAAGTTCGACCAAGCGTCAAAAAGATCTGTGACAACTGCCGCGTTATTCGCCGGCATCGTCGCATTCAGGTCATCTGTTCCAACCCCCGCCACAAGCAACGTCAGGGCTGACCAATGGCACGTATTGCAGGCGTGGATATTCCACGCGAGAAGCGAGTGATCATCTCGCTTACCTACCTCTTCGGTATCGGTCCGACCACCTCTGCGCAGGTGCTCGCGGCATGCGAGATCGATCCGTCGACGCGGACGCGCGACCTTGGCGACCAAGATGTCGCCAAGCTCCGCAGCTACATCGAATCGAACTTGCGCGTCGAGGGCGACCTGCGCCGCGAAGTCCAGCAGGACATCAAGCGCAAGATGGAGATCGGTTGCTACCAGGGTATTCGCCATCGTCGTGGGCTTCCGGTCCGCGGTCAGCGCACCCACACGAACGCCCGCACCCGTAAGGGACCAAAGAAGACGGTGGCTGGCAAGAAGAAGGTGATGAAGTAATGGCAAAGCGTAAAGAGCGTCGCAACGTGCCCTACGGCGTAGTGCACATCAAGAGCTCATTCAACAACACCATCATTTCGATCGCCGATCAGTCGGGCAACGTCATTGCCTGGGCATCGGCCGGAAGCAGCGGATTCAAGGGCTCACGTAAGAGCACCCCATTCGCTGCCCAGACCGCCGCAGAGGCCGCAGCCCGCAAGGCCATGGAACACGGCATGCGCAAAGCAGACGTCGAAGTTACCGGTCCAGGCTCTGGACGTGAAACTGCGATCAGGTCGATTCAGAATCTCGGCATCGAAGTCACAGGCATCAAAGATGTCACGCCTGTGCCTCATAACGGTTGCCGCCCACCCAAGCGTCGGAGGGGCTGATGTCTCGTTATACCGGACCAAAGGCACGCGTAGCGCGTCGTCTCGGAACCAATATCTGGGGTACCAAGGGCGAAGCAGTCGCACTTGACAAGCGGCCATATCCCCCTGGCGACCACGGTCGCACCCGCCGACGCGGCAACGTCAGTGAATACCTCATCCAAATGCAGGAGAAGCAAAAAGCTCGCTTCACCTATGGACTGAACGAACGTCAGTTCCGCACGATCTACAAAGAGGCAAGTCGCAAACAGGGCGTCACCGGCGAAAACATGCTGCAGTTCCTGGAATTGCGCCTTGACAATTTGGTCTACCGCGTGGGCTGGGGAGCAACTCGCCCACAAGCTCGCCAGTTCGTCAACCACGGTCACATCGAAGTGAACGGTCGTCGGGTCAATATCCCCAGCTACCGCCTTCGCAAGGGCGATGTTGTCAGCGTCCGTGCCAAGAGCCGCGACGGTGTCACGTTCCAGTGGAACAACGACGTAGTCGACCGGCCCGCTCCGGCCTGGATCGACATGGGCGGCGAAGGATGGTCATCGACCGTTCGGAACCTCCCGATTCGCGAGCAGATCGACGTCCCAATTCGGGAATCGTTGATCGTCGAGTTGTACAGCAAATAGCCCAAGCCCCCTGATTCGTTCCTTGACCGGAACTGGATCTCCCCGAACCCCGAGGTGACCGATGCTCGTCATTCAGCGACCGACCGTCGATGCCGTCAACGACGAAACGGCGAACCGTCAAAAATTCTCCATTGGACCCCTGGAACCGGGCTTTGGGCACACGTTGGGTAACTCCCTGCGACGCACCCTGCTGTCTTCGATTCCTGGCGCTGCGATCACTCAGATCCGCATCGACGGTGCATTGCACGAATTTGACACGCTTCCCGGCATTGCCGAAGACGTCACAGACATCATTCTGAATATCAAAGATGTCGTGCTGTTCAGCCACAGCAACGAGCCCGTAGTGGTGCGCGTTGATGTTGCAGGCCCGGCCGAGGTCACCGCTGGTGATCTCCAAACCAATCCTGAAGTCGAGGTCCTCAATCCCGACCTGGTCCTCGCCACGCTTAACGACAAGGCACGCCTTGCTTGTGACGTGATTATCGAGCGCGGCGCCGGCTATCTGTCAGCTGCTGCCCAGGACACCGGCGGAGCGATCGGCCTGATCCCGGTCGATGCAATCTTCTCGCCGGTGCGCCGGGTGAGCTTCACCGTTGAAAGTGCTCGGGTCGAACAGTCGACGAACTACGACCGACTGGTGCTCGACATCCAAACCGATGGTTCGATCAGCCCACGCGACTCGCTGGCTTCGGCCGGTGCGACGCTGCGCAGCATCGTGCAGCTCGTCGAAGAGATGAGCGACGAGCCCGAAGGTCTCGAACTGGCCGAAGCGACTGCAACGTCAACCGGGTCTCCCGATCTTGACCTGCCGATCGAAGACCTCGATCTTTCCGAACGTCCCCGCAATTGCCTCAAACGAGCACAGGTCAACACGATTGGCGAACTGCTCGACAAGTCGATCGACGACCTTCTCGCCATCACGAACTTCGGCCAGAAGTCACTCGACGAGGTCTCCCAGAAGCTTGATGAGCGCGGCCTGTCGCTCTCGACCCGGAGCTGATTCGTTATGCCAGCAACTCCCAAGAAGGGCCGCCGTTTCGGCGGCAGTTCCCAGCACCAAAAGCTGATGATGGCCAATCTGGTGTCGTCGCTCGTCGCCGCCGAGGCGATCATCACGACCGAAGCCAAGGCCAAGGCCATGCGCCCGATCGCTGAGAAGATGATCACCAAGGCGAAAAAGGGCGGGTTGCACAACCACCGCCAGCTCATCAAGTTTCTTGATGACCGTGAAATTGCGCAGAAGCTGATTGACGAAGTCGGTCCGCGCTACGCAGAACGCCCTGGCGGGTACACCCGCATTCTCAAGCTCGGCCCGCGCCACGGTGACAAAGCGCCGATGGCACGCATCGAGCTGGTCTGATACCTGCGAATCGGGCTGCATGGCCCGCTTCCTGCTTCGGCTGAGCTATCACGGCGGACCCTTTCGGGGGTTTGCTGCCAACAACGATGTTCGCACCGTTGCTGGGGAGCTCGATTCAGCGCTGACCCAAATCCTGCAACATCGTGTTGTCATCACCTGCGCCGGTCGAACCGACGCAGGTGTACACGCGCTTGATCAGGCGGTCACGTTCGACACCCCAAATGTCATTTCGCCGAACAGCCTGAGGGCATCGATCAACGGGTTGTGCAAGCCGCACATCATCGTTCATGCTGCGGCGCGAGTTGACGACCGATTCGATGCTCGGCACAGCTGCACCGGCCGTTCGTATCTCTACCGGGTGCTTAACCGTCGAATCGCCGACCCATTCCGTGATGAGCTGACGTGGCGGGTGCACGGCCAGCTAGATCTCGACGCGATGCATACCGCGGGTGCGGTGTTGATTGGGCGTCACGATTTTTCTTCGTTCTGTCGCGCCCAATATGTGGTCCGACCCGAAGGACGCATGCTCAAACCCCGAGTTCGTGACTTGCGCTCGATCCATTGGGATCGCGTTGGCGACGAAGTGCAACTGTCTATCGAGGCATCGTCCTTCTGTCAGCAGATGGTGCGTTCAATCGTGGGGCTGAGCGTCGATGTCGGACTCGGTCGGATTGCCACCACCGACGTCGCCGGCTTGCTTGCTGCCCAGGACCGGCGCGTGATCCCACGTGTCGCCCCGCCGCAGGGGCTGTTCTTGCGACGGGTCGACTATCCGGGCGACACGACGATGGTGGACTCAGTCGGTTTCGATGATCTCGACGACGGTTGAACCGCTGCGGCCGAAGACCTCGGGCTCATAGATTTGCTCCGCTCTGGTTGGGGGAGTGACGAACGTTCCGGGCGTCGTTGCTCGCACCACGTAGGTGAACTCATAGGTTCCAGCGCCGAGCCGAGTCGAGAACGCTTCAGCCCGATCGTCTCGCAGGGCCTGATGCTCAAACCAGCGATACCACCAATTGCGTGGTTGAGCGGCTGACGGATCAGATGGAATCGACTCAGAGGTAGCTAGCGAGGGGTTCACCATCTCGAAGCCGGCAGGAATCGGGTCGGTCAGAGCAACGTGGGTGCGCTGGCTGTCCGCCACCATGGTTAGCCGAACACGTACCCGACTTCCGGCTTTGACCGTCCAGGTCCCGTCGTCTGCTTTGCTGACGTCTGATTCGTCATCAATCGCCTCGTAGGTACGGGTTACGACAAAGCCCTGATCGCTCGGGTCGAGGACCAAATCGGTTGGGGCGTAGCGCAGTCCGAGACGGTAGTACAGACGCCCGTCCCCGTCCTTGTCGATGATGACCTCGGTGTCGCCGGTGTCGGTCACGACCGACATCGGGACGAGCGAAGCCTGTCGATCGGTTTGGCGCCCCTCGAATGTCTGCTCAGCGGCGTAGGTGTCGCCAAGCCAAACCCGGGCGACGAATGCTGGCTCGACATCTTCGAAGGCTTCGAAATAGGAACTACCGGCGAGCAGAATGAAACTGTTCTCCTGGATGTTGGCCCAACGACCTGCGCGGTCTCGGGTGGCGAGTATTGCGTTGAGGGTCTTGGGGATCAGGTCGCTGTTGGGTCGCTGGCTCAACAGCGCTTGTAACACGATTGCGTCGGTCCGGCGATCCGAATGCAGCAGCAGCCAGCCCTGCTCGCCATAGGACGTGGTGAACGTCGCCCCATTGGGAGTCTCGGTAACCCGGTTATTCAAGAATCGTTCGGTCTCTTCGTCGAGAGTGGAATCGGCCGCAACGACGGGCCAGAGCCAAGCGAGTGCATCGAGCTGTTCGTTTGCGATGAGCTCGGGGTGTAGCCGAGCAGCCTTCGCCGTGTCGCTGTCGCCAGCGAGGTGGCGTACATGCATGGCGTAGGCGGACAACGCGTTGCGCGTTGGCTGGTCGTACCAGCTCGGCATGACCTGTTCGATTGATTCAAGCCAGGTCAGAGCGTTGGTGCGGGCAGCGTTTGGCACCGTGGCGCCAGATTGCTCAGCCAGCACTAGCGCATGGGCGGCCTGGGCGGAAGCCCATGGGATCGACGGGCGGTTGCGGCGCCACCACGGAAAGCCGCCATCATCGTTTTGGAGGGAAACCAGTTCATCAACGTCGGACTGAACCCGGTCGCGGAGCACCTGTGGGCCAGGGAGCTCAGGTGCATCGAATGCGTCGAGCACGCTGTCGAGTGCCGTGATTGCAATGATCCGAGAGGCGAGTGCATCACTGCTCGTGTAGCGGTAGTCGTTGATGTACCGCACTGCATCGGTCAGTGCAGAAACCGCAGTCGACGATGTTGTGACTTCAAGCCCTCCAAACTGGCTGAACACGTTGACCGGAGCCGTGAGCGGCTGGCTGATGCTGCCTGAGTCAAGTACCCCGTAGGTGGCAAAGGCTTCTCGCGTGGCGGGGGTGTAGACCGGGAACTCGCCCTGTGCCGCGTCGGTAAGGTCGCCGCTTGACACCGCGACTTGCCAGCGGGCTATGCCTGCTTGCTCGGTGCGCACGGGAATCCGCACCTCGAGGCGGTCATTGGCGGGTACATCGACGGTGGCCCCCGCCGAACCATCAAGCGCGAGGTTGGTTGACCGCAATGCCACCTCGACAGTGCGGACCTGGTCGGTCGTGTTCTGGATGACGATCGGGAACTCGAACCGATCGCCGAAGTTGGCGAACAGTGGTGGTGTTGGGCGAACTGTGATCGGTAGTTGGGCTGTGATATTTGATTCTCCGGTACCTGCCATGCTGGCTTCGGCCGCTGCCACGACCATGATCCGATACCGAGTGAGGTTGTCCGGTAACGCAACGTCGATCGTCGCACGGCCGTCGATGTCGGTCGTGACCTCAGGTTCGAACACTGCGACAGCATCAAAATTGGTGCGCAGGTCGATTGGTGACTGGCTCGCAGACTTGTCGGCCCCGTCGAACTGACGTTGCGAGGAACCGGCAATGTTCTCAGCGCTGTCGTCCATCGCCGATTCTTCGTCCATTGCAGCTGAGTCGGCAGATGAATCCGCAGGCGACTGAGCCGTGGTGGTTGTCGCAGCTGCGTCGCCGTCGGCACCACCGTTATCGCGATCATTGCCGCCGCTACCGAAGGTCGGATCGGCGAGAAGTAGCGACGAGCGACCCCGTTCGGTCTGAACCCACCCTCCGGATCGTGCATAGAACGATGCCAGCGGGTCGATGAGTTCGTACCCGGTCAGAGAGAGGACCGCTTCGTCGACGACGATGACCGCCAGCTCAGCCGCAGGCACAGGGTCGCCATTGCTGTCGGTGACGACAACATCGACGACGGTGCCATCGCCAGGAGTGAGACGTTCCTGACGAGGGCGCGCCTGGACGGTGAGAGAAGACTGATCGGTCGATACCTCGAGCGTGAGCTGACCGCTGGCATAGGCCGGCCGGTCCGCGCCGGAACCGTCAGAGCGCGGGGTGCTTCCGGTCGCCTCGAAGTACAAGCCGAGTTGCGGAACATCGTCGGCGCTGATCGGAATGGAAACAATCGCTGTTCCTGAGCTGTCGAATTCGATCGGCCGGGTGGATGAAATCGCGCCTCGGCTGATGATCAGCAATCCTTCGGCCGAAGCGAAGGGTGCTTGTACGAGAACTTCGGCAGTTTCGCCGGGGCTAAACACTTGGCCATTGGGGACGACGGTCAGTTCTTCAAGCGCTACCCGCCGGCTCGACGGACGGTCACCTCCAGCGACCCAACGCTGAAGTTCAGTGACGTTCGGTCGCCCGGCGTCGTCGGTCACCGTCGCTCGAATGCGGTATTGGCCGCCTTCGGCTGCCGACAAAGCGCAGGTCAATGGCTCGGACTGGCTCGTCAGCCGGCACGTGTCAGCAAGTTCCTCGGTTTCGCTCCAGATGCCGTCTGAAAAGGTCCAATCGAGGAGAACGGCCGACACGTCAATGTCGACGCCATCGACGGTGTTGCCATCGAGATCGGTAACGATCACATCGACTTCGATTGGCTCGCCGGACTGCACGAACACGTCGTTCCCATGAACACCGACATAGAGCTCAGAAGGGTGAACCAAAAGGGGAGTTTGTCCCGAGATTGGTTGGCGGTTCACGTCGAAAACCGTCGCCGATGCGGTCATCGATACGGGGCGGGGGGTGCCTTGGATTGCCGTGGTTATCGCCAGCTTGTGTTCCCCCGCATCGTCGGTCTGAGCCGACCAGCTCTCAAGCGTTCCGCTGGGCGAGAATCCTGACCCGAAGTCGCTGCGGCCATCATCGAATCCGCCGCCCCACCACCATGGCTGCCAGATACCGAACTCGAAGTCGGGCCACATCGGCGGTGAGTAGCTAGATGGTTGCGCCGACACATTCCATTCGACGTCGCTGTCGCTGAGCGCACCGCCAGCGAAATACGATGCCGCGACTTCGACAATGCTTGCGTCGCCGACAAACACCGGGTCGGTGGCCAGTTGTTCGACGTTGACCTCAAAGTCCGGGCGTCTGAAGTCCTGCACCTGCAGCTCTTTCCAGAACCACGGTGAGTCGACTGCGCCGCCGAATGCCGACGTCGTGAACTCGATTGAACCAGGACCTGGCGTGGTGCTCTCGGGAATCTCGAGCGCAATGTCGAATCCGCCGAGGTTGCTCAGTTCGGTCTGCCCCGAAGCAAACTCATTGCCGAATGCGTCTCGAGCGGTCCAGCTGACCGAACTGGCTTCAGTCGGCAGCGTCAATCGTGCTGGCGTTTTCCAATCGGCGGACCGCAGCCAACCTTTGATGTTCGCCGTCTCGCCGGGTCGATAGACACCTCGGTCATCGAGCACGTGCCAACGAACCTCGTCGCTCCGGTTCCATGGTTCGAGCCAGAGATTCCCAAGCAGCGCCGTTTCGCCGTCTGCGGTTGCGGTCGCACCTTGTGATCGGCCCACGAGATCGAATTGCACAACACCGTTGCTGCCGGTCACCGCCTCGGCGCCGCTTGACAGCTGAACCGTTGCTCCCTCAACGCCGGTGCCGGTTGAGAGGTTGGTGACCCGGGCAATGACCTGATCGCTGTCTGAGGAGATGTCGAGGGCCAGGTTGGTGCGCTGCACCCACACAAGAAACGCCCGATTCTGCCACTCGTCGTCGCTCTGTATCTGAGGGCTGACCTTGACGACGACATGGCCCGAAGCGGCGAGTTCGTCGCGCAAATCAATCGCGGTTTCGGTGAATGTGTTCGGCTCCCCAGCGACACGGATTTCTTCGTCGCTGGCCTGGTTCCAGCTGACCTGAGCGTTGCCGTCAAGGATCTCCCAGTAGCGCTCGTTGTATTTTTGCCAGTCGTCGTCTGGATCAACCTGCCAGACCTCAACATTGAGCCGTTCGTTGTTGATCGACGTCACGTAGAGCGCCCCGTCATCGACCACTGGGTCAAGCGTGACGAGCTGCGGTGGGCTGAACAATGCTGGACGAGCGTCGCCAACGTCAAAGGTTGCGGTTGCGGTTGTGCCCAGTGACTGGCCGAACTCGTCGGTGAGGGCACCGTCGACAGCGATGGTGTAGGTGGTGCGTCCCGCGGTGTTGGCGCGAATGGTGATCTCGTTCCATTGCGCCGAGATCTGCGCACCGGGCAGATCGGGGGTAATGGTGACGAATGACGCATCGAATTCGGTCGTATCTAGCGGGTTCGAGAACTCGAGGTGGAACATGTCGCCGGGGCGGCAACCGCTGTCCCATCCGCAACGTTCGCCGACCTGACGGAGCGCTCCGTAGGTTCGTGCGGAGAAACGTTGCGTGTCTTCTGTGGTGAGCGACCCTTCTGCTGATGGGGTACGGGGGCCGACAACGATTTCGATTGCGCTGTCGTAGGGAAGCTCCTGTTCTGCGACCATGACCAAGTAGCGCGCTTCGAGTGCCGCGGCTGCTCGCTGCGCGATCGACTCGTCGTCGTCAATTTCTTGTGGGGTGGCCAATCGCATGGCTTGCTCGGTGCCGTCTGCGGTGACAGTGATTGCATCGAGTGCGGCTTGGGCGTTGATCTGCTGATTGAACTCGATGAAAAACAGCGAGTCGGTCCGAAGTGACGTGTCGACTGGCCATGCGGAGGTAGCGGTAGCAGCGGGCGTCGTGAATGCGAACTGAACCGCCTCGGCGAGAGTGTTGCCGGTGGCTGAGGTCGTTCCTGCGGGGATCGCCACGCGGAACTCGGTCGCCATTGGAATGCGATCGAACGCTGACGGTTCGTGCTCGAAACGGGCGGTTCGGGTACCGAGCCAGATCCAGCGACCGTCGAGCGCTGGGGTGATCTCGATTGGAACATCTGCCTGGCTCGTTTGTTCGACGGTGCTGAGCGCGATCATGGGTTGGTTGAACGTCACCGAGATGAAGGGTGCGGTGTCCACCGCACCTTCGGGTTGAAACCGCAGAACCTCAAGGGGCCCGTCGACGGGTGTCCGTGGACCAGCGGGCGCTTCGGACTCGGCAGGAAATGGCTGGTCGATAGTGGCGCCAGAGCGAGGTGGGGGGCGAGTGTCTACCGGAAGCCGAAATTCGACCTGGTCGTCGGTGCCCGTGGCCACATCTGGAAGCCGTTGCAGCAACCGATCGGCGTCATCGCCAGACAACGGGCTCCCTGCCTGACGGATCCGGTCAACGGGGGGTTCGACTCGGTCCCCGTTGGCGTCGGAAAGTGTGACGGTGATGTCTGTGTCGGCAGTTGAGTTACGTTGGGCCATCGAGATTCCTCCTTGTGAACCGGTAGCGGCTGGCACATCCTCGGCGGGGTCGGACCCGGTTTCTTCCGAGCTGCTGGTCGGTTCTGGTCGAGCGGTTCCGTCGTCGCCGGCGTCACTGCACGCCGACGCAAACAGTGCAATGAGCGCCACCACGCTGATCAGACGACGCAAGGACAAAGAGGACAAAGGCGACAAAGATGATGACATGTGTGTTGGACGGTATGGCATGCGCTGTGGTTCCCGATGTGGCGTGATTTGTTCACAATAGGCCTGCGCCTCGACCACATCGCGGGCTGCATCGGGGCTCGCCGGGCGTCGGGTGAGGTGCACCTCGCTGGTTTCATTCGCTGAACGAGTCGCAAACCGCCGAACGGCGTCGTAACCTTTGGGGTCGGTCTGTCACGTTCAGGCCCGTTCGATTTCTTCGCCTATCCAGGCGCAGCCAATGGCAAGCGAGACAGCTCCGTGAAGACCTTCACCCCGAAACCAAGTGACATTGAACGAGAGTGGTTCATTGTCGATGCCGAAGGCCTTGTTCTTGGCCGTATGGCAACCGAGATTGCCCGCATTTTGCGCGGCAAGCACAAGCCAATCTTCGCACCGCACACCGACACCGGCGATCACGTCATCGTGATCAACGCCGACAAGATCGTGCTCACTGCGAACAAGCTGGAACAGAAGATGGTCTACCGCCACTCGGGTTACCCCGGTGGTCTCAAGACTCGTTCCTACGGCGACCTGTTGAAAGAACGTCCCGCCGACACGGTGCGCAACTCCATCATCGGCATGCTTCCGCACAACAGATTGGGAGCCCAAGTGGCAACCAAGCTCAAGGTGTACGCCGGAACCAACCACCCCCACGCAGCGCAGAAGCCTCAGGAGCTCGTGCTCGACAAAGCCCGAGCAAAGGGCTGAGGAGAATCTCATGAGCTATCTCGTTCAAGCAACTGGTCGACGCAAGCGTGCAGTCGCCCGAGTCCGTTTGCTGTCCGGAACCGGTCAGGTCACCATCAACGGCAAGACCGGCGCCGAGTACTTTCCACAGACTGCTCAGCGGAACGCGGCCTTGGCTTCGTTTGGCGTGGCGGAAGCTACGGGAATGTATGACGTCGAAGCCAACATCGATGGCGGCGGTATCTCCGGCCAGGCTGGTGCACTGCGCCTCGGCATCGCCCGAGGTTTGGTGGAACTGGACCCAGAGCGACGTGACGTCCTGAAAAAGGCCGGTCACCTCCGACGCGATCCTCGCAAGAAGGAAAGCAAGAAGTACGGCCTCAAGAAGGCCCGTAAGGCACCGCAGTACAGCAAGCGCTGATTTCGGTTCGGCGGCCAGTGGCTCGCCTGCGTTTCGGCACCGACGGCATCCGCGGTCGGGCCGGGACCGAACTGACAACCGAACTTGCTTACGACCTTGGTCTGGCGGCGGCGCACGTGCTGCGCCCGCCAGAGCTGGTTATCGCTCGCGACACCCGAGAATCGGGTGTCGCTTTGGCGCGGGCGGTAGCGAAAGCGGCAAACTCGGTCGGAGTTGTAGTCATCGATCTGGGGGTGGCTCCCACCCCAGCGGTCGCCCATGTGGCAGCGGAGCGCGCCGCGGTCGGCGTCATGGTCTCTGCATCACATAACCCATGGTTTGACAATGGCATCAAGCTGTTCACGCCTGCTGGGCGCAAGCTGTCAGACATCGAGCAGGGTGCGATCGAACGACAACTCGAGCACTCAGCTTCTGGTGGACGCAGCGAGCGTGTGTCCAGCGAGGTCCTCAGCAGTGCTGCGGTCATTGCCAAAGATGGGGCCAGCCACCGCCCTGAACTCCTTGCTGGGTGGGTCGAAGCCGTCACTAGCTCAGCCACCTCCTCATTCGACGGGCTCCGGGTGGTCATCGACGCAGCGAACGGGGCAGCGAGTCACGTCGCTGGCCCGATCTTTGCTGATCTTGGCGCCAACGTGATCATGCTGGCCAACACACCTGATGGGCGTAACATCAACGACGGTTGTGGGTCGACCGACACGACCGGATTGCAACGGTCGGTGACCGGGGCCGGCGCGGACCTCGGGATTGCGTTCGACGGCGACGCGGATCGCCTGATTGCAGTCGACAACCTGGGGCAGGTCGTTGACGGTGACCAGCTCATGGCCATGGTCGCAGTTGACCTACGAGACCAGGGTCGATTGGCAGATTCGACTGTTGTTGTGACCGTGATGTCCAACCTGGGGTTCCATCGGGCTATGCAGTCTCAGTCGATCACGGTTGAGGTCACGCCGGTCGGAGATCGCCACATCCTCGAGTCGTTGCACGCGCATGGTTGGAGCTTCGGCGGCGAACAGTCCGGACACCTCATCTTCCACGATCTGGCAACGACCGGTGATGGTGTTCTGAGTGCGGTACAACTACTCGGCCTGGTCGTCAGATCCGGCCGCACGCTCGCCGAGCTCAGCGATGAGGCGATGGTCCGCTTCCCGCAGGTTCTGCGCAACGTCAAGGTGGCGAACCAGGTCGATGACCTCGATGACCGGATCGCTGAAGCGGTAGAACGAGCTGAGCGGCGACTTGGCGACAACGGCCGGGTGCTGATTCGCCCCTCCGGAACCGAACCGGTGATACGAGTCATGGTCGAAGCTGCAGTCGAAGACGAAGCACAAGACGTGTGCGTTGCGCTTTGCGACGCGGTTCTGGCTGCGTGCTCGTCCTAACCCCATTCCACCGAACCGACCTGCTGCGCCGGTCGGGTAGTTCTACACTCGGTGAGCCCTCTCCGAAGCGAGCCTGACATGTGCGGCATCATTGCCATCGTCCGACGCAAATCTTCACGTTCGGCGCCAAGCGCGGTGGACATTCTCGACCGAGTTGAGCGCGCCGCTGCGAACCTCGACCTGTCGTCGGCGACATCGCTCACATCGGTGTCCAACGAACTAGCAGTCGTCAATGAGCTCATGCTCGGCGTTCCAGGCGCGCAAACCATGCTCGCCAATCCCGGGTTAGGCGAGCGAGTCCGGCAGCTGCTCGAACCGCTGACCGCCGCTTTGGCCAGGGCCGACCAGCTCGAACTCGATGATTCCAAGGTTGTTGACGAAGCTCGCAATGCGGCACTGACCGTATTGAAAGATCAAGTCTGGGCAGTAGCGCACGACCGGGTTGGTGTCATTGATGGGCTCCGCGTGCTCGGGGTCGACCCGTCGAGCCCAGGGTCGGTGCGGGCGCTGTTGTCGGTACACGATGCATTGTCGGCCATCGACCGTCTTGAGGTGCGCGGGCGCGACTCGGTTGGACTGCATCTGTTCGTGTCAGACCACGGCCTGGATCTTGATGACTCGGCTCTCGCCACGGCAATCTCTGATCGCTCACATGACCCCACCTTCGCAAACATCAGCGTGCGGCGCATCGGTGATGTCTTGAGTTTCGTCTACAAACATGCAGCCGAAATCGGTGAACTAGGAGACAATACGGCCGCGCTGCGATCGGCGATTGCTGCCGATGTGCTTCTACGCCGAGTCCTTACCGAACACGCTGAGGTCATGGTGGTCGGCCACACCCGCTGGGCAAGCGTGGGCATCATCAGCGAGCCCAACGCTCACCCGATCAACAGTGAACTCACGGACGGCTCCGAAGGGCCGTATTTCGTAGCGGCGCTCAACGGCGACGTCGACAACTACGCCGACCTGGCTGCCGATGCCGGGCTGCGCTTCAGCAACGCCATAACCACCGATGCGAAGATCATTCCCACGCTCGTCGCCGCCCGGCACCGGGCTGGCGCCGATGTGCCCGAGGCTTTCCGAAGCTCAGTTGACGCGTTTGACGGCTCGGTTGCGATCGCACTCGCAGGCACCGATGACCCAAGCGTGCTTCGCCTGGCCCAGCGCGGTAGCGGCCAAGCTCTCTATGTTGGATTGGCCGAGGACACATTCGTCGTGGCAAGCGAGCCCTACGGCGTCGTCGAACTCACGCAGCACTACATTCGTCTTGACGGCGAAAGCCCGGTCGATCCCACAAACCCAACATCGGCCCGCGGCCAGATTCTGACGGTTCGACGCGACGGAGCGGGAGAACTCTCGGGTCTGCAACGACACAGCTATGACGGTCGCGAACTCCCCATTGCCCCCAGCGAAATTGCCATCGCTGAGATCACAACCCGCGACATCGACCGACGCGGCTATCCGCACTTCCTGCTCAAAGAAATCACCGAAGCCCCTCGCTCATTCCGCACCACGCTGCTCGGCAAGCTGCATTATCACGACGGTCGCTACAGCGTGGATCTCAGCGATGACACGCTTCCAGATCATGTTCGGCAGCGTCTTGCCGACGGACAGATCCGACGAATCATCGGTATTGGTCAGGGCACTGCGTCGGTCGCGGCGCGTGCATTTGCCGAAGCGCTCGCGTCACAACTTGCCCAAACCGGCCCGCGAGTCGAACACCAGCTCGCAACGGAACTTTCTGGCTTCGGTATCGACGCCGACATGAGCGATGTGCTCGTCGTCGCGGTCAGCCAATCTGGCACAACGACCGACACGAACCGCACGGTCGACGTGGTCCGCGAACGTGGTGCGACAGTTATCGCGATCGTGAATCGCCGCAACAGTGACCTCACCGAGAAGGCAGACGGGGTTCTTTATACGAGCGACGGGCGCGACGTCGAAATGAGCGTGGCATCGACCAAGGCGTTCTACAGCCAAATCGCAGCAGGATTCCTACTCGCTACGGCGATCGCTGATGCCGTCGGAGCTGACGATGCGAGCGGGCCCGCCACCCAACGGTTGCTCGCCGGTCTCGCCGAGCTTCCCGACGCAATGGAAGTCGTTGTCGGTTCACGAGAGTCGATTGGCGACATTGCGGCAGCAAGCGCCCCGGGGCAGCAGTACTGGGCCATCGTCGGTAGCGGCCCGAACCGCATCGCTGCCGAGGAGATCCGAATCAAGCTCAGCGAACTTTGCTACAAAGCGATCGCCAGCGACACCATCGAAGACAAGAAACACATCGATCTGTCGTCGGAACCGTTGATCTTGGTATGTGCTGCAGGCATGGTTGGCGGCACCGCTGACGACGCAGTCAAGGAAGTGGCGATCTACCGGGCACACAAGGCCACGCCCATCGTGATTGCTTCGCAGAGTGAGCAGCGCTTTGGTACGGCAAACGTGATCCGAGTCCCCGACACAGAACCCGAACTGGGATTCGTGCTTTCCGCGGTTGTCGGCCACCTATATGGGTACGAAGCGGCGTTGGCGATCGACTCGCTGGCCATGCCGATGCGCCAGCTTCGGTCAGCAATCGAACAAGAAATCGCAGTCCATCCCGATGCCGACGCCGCTGAACTGGTCGAGCGTCTTCAGCCTGCGATTGCTGCTGCCCGTTCCGGATTTGGGCGCGATCTGCGCAGCGGTCGATATAACGGGCAGCTGTCGACGACGTCGGCTGTCGAGCTGGCACTGTTGCTTCGCTACGCAGCAGGGGTGGGCGGGCTCGATGCCTACCAGCTCGACTTCGGCAAAGTCGGAACGCCGTCGGTGGTTATCGATGACCTCAGCCGCTGCCTGGCCCGTTCCATCGATGAGCTCACCCGGCCCGTCGATGCGATCAAACACCAAGCCAAGACCGTCACCGTCGGCATCAGCCGGTCGGATGAAAGCCTGCTGCACGTCCCCTTGGTGGCCCAGACGATCGAATGTGGCGCATCGCGCGATTCGCTCACCTATGCCACGTTGCGAACCCTCGCTGGTCTCGATGCCGCAGTAGAGGAAGTGCTCGGATTTACGCGCTACCGCATTGAGGGCGACCCGGTTCGCGACGATGCCACTATTTCCATTGTCGATCGCGGTGGGGTATCACGTGGTTTTCGTTCACGGGTCGATGGCGACCCGTACCTGCGTGGAACCAAACATCGCGTGGCGGTAGATCGCGAGGTGCTGATTACCAAGGGACTTCGTGATGAGCGAGTGATCGCGTTGGTTCCCGAGGTGAAAGACACCCAGCCGGTCGGGATCACCCTGCTGCACTTGCGCCTGGTCGACTCGCCAGACATTGACGCGTTGCGGACAGTGCTTCAGAGCTACCAGGGCCGATATGCCCAGCTGCGTGACATCGTGCTCGAAACCGAGTCAGCCTTTGACGAAGCACTGCTTGGTTCCATCAGCGTTGAAGATCTGTTGATCGAACCGGTGCAGCAGCTCGCGGCGCGCTGGCGTCGATCTCGCTGAGCAATGCCCGTGCAGCGCCGCCACAATCCACCGTGCACCCGCGAACTCCGAATCGGCGAAAGTCTGGAATGTCATGCGACCCACTGAAGCCATCGTCGACCTGGCGGCAATTTCGGCGAACGTCGTTGAGCTGATTCGTATTGCCGATGGTGCCCAGGTGTGCGTGGTTGTCAAGGCCGATGCTTACGGGCATGGCGCGGTTGCTGTTGCTCGTGCCGCGATCGAGGCCGGAGCATCGTGGCTTGCCGTGGCGCTCGTCGAAGAGGGCATTGAGCTTCGCGACGCGGGCGTCGTCGCTCCGATTCTGGTGCTGTCTGAGCCCCGGCCACGAGAGATGTTGCAGGTTGTCGAATTCGGTCTAACCGCGACGATCTACACCCCAGAAGGTGTCGCTGCACTCGTCGCCGCAGCCGGAAGTTCATCGCATGATGGGCCAGTTCCGGCGCATCTCAAGCTCGATACTGGCATGAATAGGGTGGGGCTTACCGCAGGCGATGCCGACGGTGGTGACGCTCTCGCCGAGGTCCGAGCTGCGGTCGAAGCGATCGTTGCCAAACCCGAGATTCGGTTGGCGGGGGTGTGGACGCATCTCGCCGTCGCCGATGAACCAGACCACCCCGAGACCCCGTTGCAGCTCCAACGTTTCAACGCCGCCATCGATGCGATCAGAGACCTACTCGACGACGATGTGAACCTGCACGCGTCGAATTCGGCCGGTCTACTCGGTTGGCCCACCGCACGGTTCAGCATGGTCCGCACCGGAATCGCGGCCTATGGCATTGCCCCATCAGCGGCGTTGTCGGACGTGTGCGAACTTCGGCCAGCGATGGCGCTGCGGACCGAGATTGGTCTGGTGAAGACGGTCCAGGCTGGTCAGAGGCTTTCCTACGGGCTCCGTCACGAAGTCGCCGAAACCACTCGTATCGCCACGATCCCGATCGGGTACGCAGACGGACTTCGTCGTAGCTCCTACGCACACGGAGCCACGGTTCTCGTTGGAGGTTTACCGTGTCCGATCGTCGGCGTGGTGACGATGGACCAGGCACTCGTCGAGCTCGGCCCCGATAGCACTGCAGCGGCCGGCGATGAAGTCGTGCTGATCGGTCATCAGTCCGGCACCACGATCACCGCAACCGACGTTGCGGACCGGTTGGACACCATTCCATATGAGATCGTCTGCGACATCGGACGCCGAGTTCGTCGCCGCTACGTCTGACGTTGACGGCGGACGTCTGTCGTGGCCCGAGTTGTTGTTGTCGAACCATTCCACGGCGGGTCACACGCGTCGTGGTTCTCGCAGTGGAAGCAGTACTCACGCCACGACCTCTACCTGCTGAGCCTGCCGGATCAATTCTGGCGCTGGCGCATGCGCGGGTCGAGCGTGACCCTCGGGGCTGAGCTCGCGGCGTTCGCTGCCGAACACGGACCCCCAGATGCCCTCGTAGTCAGTGACATGGTCGATGCTGCTGGGTTGCTCGGAATGGCTCGTCGACAGATGGCTTCGGTTCCGGTGGCGTTGTACATGCATGAGAATCAGCTGCTGTATCCGGTCGCTCCCGGCCAGCGAGCGACCGACACCTACGGATTGATCAACTGGCGAAGCATGAACGTTGCCGACGAGGTGTGGTTCAACTCGTCGTTCCATCGCACCGCGCTATTTGAGGCATTGCCAACACTGTTGGTCCGCCAGCCCGACAACGACCACGATCACCTTGTTGCCCCGATTGCGCAACGTTCGTCGGTGTTGTGGCCTGGAGTAGACGTCGGTCCGTTGATTGCCGGCGAACGGGCGGATCGCGGCGAAACCTCGCGACCATTGGTGCTGTGGAATCAACGGTGGGATCATGACAAGAACCCGGCTGAGGTGTTTGCGATGTTGGCTCGCCTCGCGAGTGAGGGCGTGGCGTTCGACCTCGCATTGGCTGGCGAGACGGTTCGTGAAAACGATCGTGAAATGGTCACCCGTCATGGCGTCTTAGCTGATCGAATCGTGCACGAGGGCCACCTAGCGCGCGCTGACTATGTGGCGCTGCTGTTGCGTTCAGATGTCATCGTCAGCGCGGCGGATCACGAATTCTTCGGGATCGCGATCATCGAAGCCATCGCGTCGGGGGCTGTTCCGGTGCTTCCCGACCGTCTGAGTTTTCCCGAGATCATCGAGCCGCAGTTCCACGGTCGCGTGCTCGGCTCCGATGCGTCGCTAGAGGCACGCTTGCGGGCCGTGCTTGAAGACGTGCCTACCGCCCGAGCGGGGATTGAAGGGTTGCGGGCATCGATGGTTCGTTTTGCCTCGCCTACGAGCGCAGCCGCGCATGACGATGCGGTTGAGCGTTTGATCCGCTCCGGCTCTGCGCCCACGCCTGGCCTAGATTGACGTCTGTGGCCGAGACTGCAACCGCTGGAGTCGACCGTCAGGTGCGAGTAGGGCACTGGACCTCTCCCGATGCCCGGACCGGCTGCACTGTGATCTGTCTTCCACAGGGCACGGTGGCCTCAGGCGAGGTGCGTGGAGGAGCGCCCGCAACTCGCGACTTCGAGCTGCTTGACCCGCGCCGACTCGTGCAACATGTTGACGCGGTCGTGTTGACTGGTGGCTCCGCCTTTGGGCTGGCGACAGCCGATGGCGTGATGAGCGAGCTTGCGGCGATTGGGCGTGGTTTCGCGACCCGAGCTGGCCCGGTGCCGATCGTGGTTGGGTTAGGGCTCTTCGACCTTGGTGAGCAGGTCATATGTCCGGGCGCTGATCATGGAGCTGCCGCATGGCGAGCAGCGACCGTCGAATTCGAGGTCGGCCGGGTCGGTGCGGGTGCAGGGGCCACGGTCGGCAAGTGGCGCGATCCTGCCGTCGCCATTCCTGGCGGGCTCGGAACAGCGCAGGTGCGCGTCGGCGAGTTGACGGTGTCCGCGTTAGTCGCGGTCAATGCCGCTGGCGACATTGACGATGGTCAAACCGTCGCCAAGGTGCTAGGCGGCACCTTCGAACCAGCATCGATTGCGCCAGCGTTCGAGAACACCTCGATCGGCGTGATTTGGACCAACGCCGCACTCGACAAGCTGACGTGTCGACAGGTTGCCGAGAGCGGGCACGATGGGCTTGGTCGAGCGCTTGTCCCAGCCCACAGCGCGAGTGACGGCGATGCGCTCGTGGTCGCCGCTACCGGCGAGCTGGACAGCGACGTGGCAACGGTCCGGCTCCTTGCAGCTATTGCGGTTGAGCAGGCGGTACGGCAGGTGGGCAACACCTGACGGACTGGTTCTTTGCCACCGATGAGAGCGGGCGATGGCGGTACGATTGGCGTGGTGGAACGCCGCTCTGACCTTGTCGTGCATTCGAAAGGACCGGGTGACACGGGCACCGTCGCTGCTGCTTTGGCATCGCTCGTCGTTTCGGGTGATGTGCTGGTGCTTGGGGGCGACCTCGGGGCCGGAAAGACCACGTTTACCAAGGCATTCGGAAGCGCCCTGTCGGTCGATGAACCCATCACGAGTCCGACGTTTACGCTTGCGCAGCAGTACCTCTCGGGGCGGCTTCCGCTGCATCACCTCGACGTGTATCGCATTGACAGTCTCGACGAGGTCATTGACCTTGCACTCCCCGAACTTTTCGAGTCTGGGGGCGTCGTGGTCATCGAGTGGGGCGACACGATCGCGCCGGCCCTGCCGACATCTTTGCTTTATGTACGTTTCGGGTTCGGAGACGTCGACACCCCCGATGATCGCCAGATACACCTGACCGCTGTCGGCTCGCAGTGGTTGACTCGACTCGAACCGATCCGCGAAATGCTCATGCCGCTCACGCTCAATCCCTCGCCGACCGATTCGCAAGGTTCACCATGCTGATTCTCGGGATCGAGTCCGCTACTAAACAGGTTGGCTGCGCAATCGGTGGTCACGAAGGCGTACTTGCGTCGACGCACTCGGCCCGCGGGCGTCGTCACGCTGAATCGCTCACTCCACAGATTGAGTTCACGCTCGGTCAGGCCCGGATCACGATCGATGAGATCAGCGTCGTCGCCGTCGATGTAGGGCCGGGCCTCTACACCGGCTTACGCGTGGGACTTGCCACCGCAATGGCAACAGCCTTCGGCCTGAGCGTCCCGATGATCGGCGTGAACAGTCTGGATCTGGTCGCCTTCCCGCTTCGTCACACTCGCCGCCTGATTGCTGCGGCGATCGATGCCCGACGGGGCGAGCTCTTCACCGCGTTCTATCGCCAGGTTCCCGGAGGGTTGCAGCGGGTTGGCGAACCTGCGGTGATGACCCCCGATGATCTGTACGCCAACTTGCAGGCGACCGGTACTGAGTGTCTCGTCGTCGGCGATGGAGCGTTGCGGTATCGGGACCAACTCGATGGCATGACCAAGGTTGAGATCGCAGATGAAAGCTTGGCGTATCCGTCGGCCTCGTCGCTTGTTGCGTTAGCCCACGCCCGGGCGCTTCGCGAAGAGTTTGTACAGCCAGGTGAGATTGCGCCGATGTACTTGCGTCGTCCCGACGCCGAAGCCAACTGGCAGTCGAGACCGATATGAGCGAAAACCGAACCGTCGTGGCTGAGCGGGTTGTTCGACTCGCCGCTGAAACAGACACCGCAGCGTTGCGTGATCTTGACGACGTCGGCCATGGCACGAGCTGGCCCGACGACTATTTCGCTGACTCGATCGAACGCTCTGATGTGCTGCATCTTGTGGTGGATGAAGACGCCCAGCTTGTCGCCCATGCCTGCATGCATTTCGAAGACGATGTCAGTCGGGTGGCAAACGTGGCTGTAGCTGAGTCGGCTCGACGGCGTGGGCTGGCGGACATGTTGATGACCCAGCTGCTTGACGCAGCAGTGCTGCGCGCTCCGGCCCGGCCATGTGTTCTCGAGGTACGGGCCGACAACACCGCCGCCGTGGCTTTGTATCGCAGTTTCGGCTTCGTGCCCTGCGGTATTCGACGCGACAGATATCCCTTGTCTTCGTCGAGCGGTACATCCGATGCGCTCGTGATGACCCTCGACGACCCAGCAATGGGTGCCGCACGACGAAAGGACCGCTGATGAACGGCGAAACTGCGATCCTCGGAATCGAGACATCATGCGACGAGACCGCTGCGGCGGTGCTGACTGGCGGTGACACCGTGCTCAGCTCGGTTGTGAGTAGCCAGGTTGACTTGCACGCCCGCTACGGCGGTGTGGTGCCTGAGATCGCCAGTCGGGCTCACACTGGGTTGATCACCCCGGTCATTGCACAGGCGCTGGTCGAAGCGGGACGACGCGGCCCGGACTTGTCAGCAATCGCCGCGACCTACGGGCCCGGTCTGGTGGGGTCGTTGCTCGTTGGGGTGTCGGCGGCCAAGGCACTGGCTCTGACCTGGGGTGTGCCATTCATTGGGGTCAATCACCTCGAGGGTCATCTCTACGCCGGACTGCTCGAAGAACCTGATCTCGAGTTCCCGCTGATCGTGCTGCTCGTGTCGGGTGGCCACACCATGCTGGTTGAGATGCAGGGTCACGGCCGCTATCGGCTGATCGGTCAGACCGTCGACGACGCAGCCGGCGAGGCCTTCGACAAGGTCGCTCGCTACCTCGACCTCGGCTATCCCGGCGGGCCAATCATCGACGAACTCGCCACCCAAGGCGATCCGACATCGATCACCTTCCCGCGTCCGATGCTCAACGATGGCTATGACTTTTCGTTCAGTGGCCTCAAGACAGCTGTCATCACGTATGTGCGAAGCAACCCCGACGTGTCGGCCGAAGATGTTGCCGCGTCGTTTCAGGCTGCGGTTGTTGATGTGTTGCTGACGAAGGCCCAGCGGGCGGCTGAGGAAGTTGGCGCTACGGCTATCTGTCTTGCTGGGGGAGTGGCGGCCAATAGCGAGCTGCGCGAACGCACGCTTGATTTGGCGCTGACGACTGGCTTCCGTGCCTATGTGCCAAGCCGTTCTATGTGCACCGACAACGCCGCGATGATCGCCGCAGCGGCGCATTGGCGTATGCAGTCAGACGGTCCGTCGAAGCTCGATCTCGGAGCGAACCCCGGGTTGCGGCTTCCGTTCGTCAACGCCTAAGAACTCAAGAACGGCGCGAAATCTCGGCTGACAGGGGTGGGCAGTCCTCGACGCGCCACTAGAGTTAGCAGTCGCCTCATGAGAGTGCTAACACCCAATTCGAGCTTCAAACAAGGAGACTCTCGATGAACCTTCAGCCCCTCGAGGACCGTATTGTCGTTCGCCCCGGGGAGGGCGAAGAGATGACAGCAAGCGGCCTCGTTATCCCAGATTCAGCCAAAGAAAAGCCACAGCAGGGCGAAGTCCTTGCTGTTGGTCCTGGCAAGCGCAGCGACAGTACCGGTGACCTCATCCCGGTCGATGTTGCCGTAGGTGACACGGTTATCTACAGCAAGTACGGCGGCACTGAAGTTAGTGCCGGCGGCGAAGATCTGCTGATCTTGTCGGCTCGTGACGTCCTCGCGGTCGTCAAGTAGTCATGTCAAAGATGCTCAAGTTCGACGACGCAGCTCGTCGAGGCCTCGAAGCAGGCGTAAACAAGCTTGCCGACGCTGTCAAAGTCACGCTCGGCCCTAAGGGTCGCAACGTCGTCCTCGACAAGAAGTTCGGCGCACCAACGATCACGAATGACGGCGTATCGATCGCCCGTGAGATTGAACTCGAAGATCCGTTCGAGAACATGGGAGCTCAGCTC
>CALDYC010000117.1 GCA_937941245.1 uncultured Acidimicrobiales bacterium
GACCCGAATGGAGTCAGCCATGCTCTCATCGATCACAGTGCCGAAAATGATGTTGGCGTCGGGGTGGGCAACCCCTTGGATGATCTCGGCCGCTTCGTTGACTTCGAGAAGCCCGAGCATTGATCCGCCGGTGATGTTGAGCAAAATCCCGCGTGCGCCTTCGATGGACGCTTCGAGCAGTGGGCTCGAAATGGCCTTGCGGGCCGCGCCTACGCCGCGCTCTTCGCCCGACGATTCACCGACACCCATAAGGGCAGAACCGGCATCGGCCAGAATCATTTTGACGTCCGCGAAGTCGGTGTTCACCAGCCCAGGCGTCGTGATGAGAGTTGTGATGCCTTGCACACCTTGCAACAACACATCGTCGGCAATGCGGAATGCTTCGAGGACCGACGTATCCGGGCTTGAAATCGAGAGCAACCGATCATTAGGGATGACGATCTGCGTGTCGACCTTCTCTTTGAGGCGAGTGATCCCCTGCTCGGCCTGGACCGAGCGCCGGCGCCCCTCGAACGAGAATGGCCGGGTCACGACGCCGATCGTCAATGCTCCGAGCGATTTCGCGATGTCGGCAACGATTGGGGCAGCGCCTGTTCCGGTACCGCCACCTTCGCCGGCGGTGATGAAGACCATGTCCGAGCCCTCAAGCGCCGTCCGGATCTCGTCCTCGTGGGCTTCGGCCGCAGCTGCTCCCACATCGGGATCGCTGCCGGCGCCGAGGCCGCGAGTGAGTTCACGTCCGATGTCGATCTTGATCTCGGCATCGCTCATCAGCAATGCCTGCGCATCGGTGTTGATCGCGACGAACTCGACGCCGCGCAGTCCGGCGTCAATCATTCGGTTGACAGCGTTGACACCGCCACCGCCGACGCCGACGACTTTGATGACCGCTAGATAATTTGTTGGTGTTGCCACGGGTGCTCCATTCGCACAGCAGTCTGATGAGCTTAGCTCTCCAGAGATCAGCTTGACGGTTCATCTTGTCGCAGTCTCAACCACGACTAGAGAGTTTGATTCTCAGGTTGTTGTACAGGTTTGATGTAACTGGTGTTGATAGTGAGGCCGAGATCGACCACAGAGATAGTTCAGACGCAGGATTCGAGGCGCCGCAGAACCGGCACGAGCGGGGCCCGAACGTTGATCGAGTCCAGACACCGCAGGTGGACCTGTTCGATAAAGCTCCGTGCCGCGTCAAACTTGGCATCGAGTTCGCGAGCATCGCCAAGGTCGATAGTTGCACCTCCGACAAGGCGCAAGCCAAGACCATCGGTGCGAATCTCGACCCGCTCGGTGACGACTCGCAGGTCGCTCGGAAGACCTGCTGCTACCGCCAACCCATCGCGGAGTTCTGGCGGGACCGTGTCGCCGGGAAGTGCGGTAAATGTCGCCCCGCTTACCCAAGGAATCGTCGAATGTGGGCTCGCAAGTCGGGCCGGAACTGACTCGAGCACGGTGCCGTCGGTGGCGACCAGTAGCGCTGCGCCGGGGGTCATGAACTGTGCTGCTTCGCGCCGTTCGGTCAGCACGATTTCTACCGTTCCGTTCCACCGGGCATCGACCGTTGCCGTTTCGACTCGTGGGTGAGCAAGCAGTCGATCCCGAACCGCGTCGGTATCAAATCCCAATACTTGGGCATCGAGATCGACGGCGGCGACAGCTCGCACCAGTTCGTCGTTCAGAGTGGACGAGCCAAGCACTTCGATCCGGTCGACATCGAGCAGTGGCGTTTGGGTCAGTCCAGCCGCTCCAAGACTGAGAAGCACAGCCGCTCCGAGACCGACAAGCCTTCGACTTCGCTTTCGGGCACGGCCTGAAGCAAGCTCGTCGAGCCGGGCTCGAATCCGGGGGTGAGGGTGAACAGCGGTGATTGAGGTCACGTTGTCTCCTTTGAGGACCAAGGGAACTGACGGTGGCCGAAGCCAACCAATCGAGTTTCGGGAATGAGGGCAATGTCGTGAACGGCCCGGACTCGCTCGTGCACGCGAGCCATCAACGCTGCAACATCGTCGGCAGAACCGCCAGGGTCGGCCTGTATGAAGTTCGCGTGTTTGGCGCTAACCGCGGCCGACCCGACGCGCATGCCTTTGCAGCCGGCACTGTCGATCAGCCGTCCGGCTGAATCGCCAGTCGGGTTAGCAAAGACCGACCCTGCGTTCTGTCCGCCAGGCTGATGTTCGCGTCGCCACGCAACGATCTCCGACATCTGCGCAGCACTGTCGTCGGGATTACCGGGCCGAAGAGCCAAGACCACTTCGGTGACGCAGTCGCGACTCGTGATCGCCGATCGCCGATATCCGAATTGAAGATCGTTGGCTGTCATGACCCGACTGATTCCGGTGACCAGGTCCACGACGGTTACCTGTTGAACCGCCGCGGCCATGTCGGATCCATGTCCGCCCGCGTTCATCGTCACGGCTCCTCCGAGCGACCCCGGAACGCCTACCGCCCACTCGAACCCCGCCAGGCCAGCATTCGCAGTCTGGCGAGCAACGGCCGGCATCGACGCGCCAGCGCCAACGATCACCCGTCCGCCAACGTGATCAATCTCGACCTGCGTGTATCCACTGCCGAGCACAACTGCTATGCCGTTCCAGCCGCTGTCGGCGACCAACATGTTCGAGCCGCGCCCCACGAGGAGCACCGCGACGTCGAGCGAACGAGCACTTCGAATCGCGGCAAGAAGTTCCTCTTCAGCGTTCACCGTGATCGTCGCCAAAGCCCGACCGCCGACCCGATAGGTGGTCAACGCTCCAACCGATGCTTCGGCACCCAGGCCAACGCTGCCCGCAAGCTGGTCAAGGACGCGTATCGCTGCATCATCGAGAACCCTTTGCGGCTCGGGCACACCAGCTCGCATGCGAGCCTGCACGTCATCAGCGAGATCGGTGATATCGCCCGCTCCGATTGACAGGCAAAGATCGCCAGGTTGCAACTCGTCCGCTAAGGCGATTGCCACGGCGTCGCGGTCCGGTATCCAACGAACCGACGTTGTACCGGTTTCCGAAACGGCCCTGCTTACCAGAGCAGCCGTAACCTCAGGGATCGGTGTCTCGCCAGCCGTGTACAACTCGCAGATAATCGTTTCGTCGGCCTGATCAAAGGATCGGGCGAAGCTGGCTGCATGATCCAATGTTCGGGTGTAGCGGTGCGGCTGGTGCACGGCGAACACCCGAGTCCAGCGGCCGTTTGCTGCCGCTTGCAGACAGGCTTCGACTTCGGCCGGTAAATGCGCATAGTCGTCAACGAAGTCCACGCCGTGTAGCGAGCCCCGGTGCTCAAAGCGTCGACGAACACCAGTAAACGCTGCCGCTCCTTCGATCGCGACCTCTGGATCGACCCCGATTGCCAGCGTGATGGCGAGACAACCGGCCGCGTTTCTGGCGTTGTGATGACCTGGCAAGGGCAGCTGCAGCGTGCCAATTGGTGTGCTGCGCCAACGGACGTCGTAGCAATCGGGTTTGTCGATCACCGGAACAAGCCGCAGCTCTGCCGACTCTGACAGCCCATAGGTGACGACGTTTGAGCCCGAGAGTCGGGCGGCGTCCGCGTCATCGACACAGATAGCCACTGTCCCCGGGATCTTCGCTACAAATGCAGCGAAGGCCTCGTTGAGCGTGGCGACGTCGCCATAGAAATCCAGATGATCTGGATCTACCGATGTCACGATCCCATGTGCAGCGGTCAGACAAAGAAAAGTGCCGTCGCTCTCGTCGGCTTCGATGACCGACCAGGGGCCGCTCGACCAGCGAGCACCCGAGCTGAATCGTGCGACGTCGGCCCCGATGATGAACGACGGGTCAAGCTCGGCGTGATCAAGCAACACGGCGAGCATGGACGAGGTCGTGGTTTTCCCGTGGGTGCCGGCGACCAGAATGGCTGGCCGCGCACTCGAAATGGCCGCAAGAATTTCCGCTCGGGAGTAGACCACGACGCCTGCACGTTCAGCGGCGACGATCTCAGCGTCTTCGTCGGGTACCGCCGTCGATCGGGTCACGAGCGCACACGTTGCGACGAGTTCGGGACGACTGGATGGTGAAACGTCGATACCGATCTCGGCCAACCGGTCCAGCTCGATCGACGGTCGACGGTCAGACCCCGAGACCTTGTGGCCCATTGCATGCAGTACCCGTGCAATGGCCCGCATGCCAGCGCCACCGATACCGACAATATGCACTCGGCTCGCGACGCTGAGATCGATCGGGCGCGCCGCAGGCACGAGAGCGGCGATCGCTGTGCGTTCCTCGCCTAGATCGTGACCAGCGTCGGCTTTCGGCCGGCCATCATTCATCGGAAGGCAATTCCGTTGCGTGTCGTTCGATGAGGTCGACGATCACCTCCGCTGCTTGGGGATGACCGTGCGCGCGGGCACGAGTTTCGATCCCGTCCAAACGGGCGCTATCTCCAACAAGTTCGTCAACAAGCTCGATCAAACGGGTTGAATCCAGGTCTTCATCAGCGATGTGGATTGCCCCGCCGTTGTCGCTCAGCGACCGAGCATTTCGCGTCTGATGGTCACCTGGGGCGTTGGGCAACGGCACCAGGACTGCGGGCGTTCCGGTTAGTGCGAGCTCTGCGACCGTCGTCGCACCAGCTCGACAGACCATGAGGTCGGCAGCGAGGTACAGATCCGCCATATTCGTTTCGTACTCGACAGCGGTATACGAAAGTGTGCCCGTGTCAGGTGGTGAACCGAATCGTGACCAGTCTCGCGAACCCACCACGTGGCGGATACAGAGATCGGACCGATCAGTAAGCGAACCGAGCGCCCCGGACAATGCGGTGTTGATCGATAGGGCTCCGAGCGAACCACCAAATGCGACAACAAAGTGTTGGTTTTCGCAGACGCCTAGGCGGCGACGGGCTTGGCTCTTCGCAACCGCGTCAGAACGGTCAACTGCAGCAGTGGCACCATGGATTGGATTTCCGGTGAGCACGGCGTTGGGAAGGTCGGTATCCGCGAACGACGTTGCGCAGACCTTGGCCCAGCGAGATGCCAATCGGTTTGCGGCCCCGGGTACCGTGTTTTGTTCGAGTACCACTATCGGGCGCCGTAACAGCGCAGCGGCAACGACTGCGGGCGCGCTCGCGTAGCCGCCGACCGAGACGACAACCGACGGTTTGAGCTTGTTCAAAACGCGAACAGACTGAACGACAGCGCGCCCCAGCCCCAGAGCTGACCTCAGATTCTCGACGTTCAGCTTGCGAACAATCCCTCGCCCGGGCAGCGCTGTCAGTTCGAAACCTTGCTGCGGGACAAGCGTCGCTTCGAGACCTCGTGAGCTTCCGATGAAGTGCACGTCGCTGCGGGCGCGCCCACGCGCAACAATCTCTTCGGCCACAGCAAGCGCCGGATGCACGTGTCCCGCAGTTCCACCACCGGCAATGACCGCCCACGCGTTCGGTGACGTCATCGGATCTGCCTTGAAATATTGAGCACCACGCCCATTGCCATCAGATTGACCAGCAGCGATGACCCACCCGTCGAAACAAATGGCAGCGTGACACCGCTGATCGGCAGCAAGCTGATCGCGGCGCCGATATTGATGAAGGCCTGAAGCGCGATAGCGCACGTGATGCCCGCTGCAAGAAGCTGACCCAGCCGGTCAGGGGCGCGAGCGGCCACCCGCATGCCGAAGCCCACAAGGGCCAGGTACAACACGATGAGCGCTACGCCGCCGATAAACCCGAGCTCTTCGGCGACCACGCTGAAGATGAAGTCGGTGTGCGCAAACGGCAAGAATCCCCACTTGGAGCGTCCCTCGCCCAGGCCGACGCCGTCGAGTCCACCCGTCGCGATACCGATGAGTGATTGGACTGTCTGATAGCCCTGGCCGTCGGGGTCCGAGAACGGGTCGGCCCACACGCTCAGGCGTCGTCGGCGATACGGGGTCATCATCGCTAAGGCGAAGAAGGCGGCGAGCAGAGCGCCGCTCGTCATGCCGAGCGTCCAGATCGACACGCCACCGAGGAACAGCAGAAGCAACGCGATGACGACCAGGATGGTCGCTGTCCCCTGGCTCGGCTGCAACAGCACCAATGCGGCCAGACCGAGTGCAACGATCATGATCGGAGCGAATACGGCTCGGTTGTTGTGCACGAGGTGGGTCCGACGCGAAAGCAAGTCGGCAGCAAACAACGCGACGGCCAATTTGGCGAGCTCGCTTGGTTGCATCGAGAAAGGCCCAACCCGCAACCATCGACGGGCACCATTCGCTTCGATACTGAACGCCGGTACGAGAACCATGATCATCAGCACGATGGTGAGACCGAGAAAGATCGGTGAAAAGCGTGCGAGGTCTCGGTAGTCGAGGCGCATGACGACACTCATCGCCACGAGGCCGATAGTTGCCCACATGCCTTGTCGAACGAGGTGGTACCACGGCGTGCCGGTCGTTTCGAGGCCCGTGACCGTCGAAGCCGATAGCACCATGATGAGCCCGACAAAGGTGAGTCCGAGCGTGAGCACCATCAGTGCGCTGAACTCAAATGTACGTCGACCGGGCACCACGCTGGGGGTGCGAAGTGGCCGAAGCCAGGTGCCCTCTCCGGAACGGGTTTCGGCGGTGCTGTGCGCCGGATGCCTTGACTGGGCATGTGCGCCGCGTGGGCTCGATCGCTCCGTAGCGGAGCCACGGCTGGGGCGCCGGCGAGTCGTCGACGGGGTGCGGGTTGCAGTCATAACAGCGTGCCTTTGGTGACCGAGGTGTTCTGGGTGATCTGACGAGCCAGTTGCGTGAAATCGTCGCCGCGCTGGCGATAGTTGGCGTACCAATCGAACGAGGCACACGCCGGAGAGAGAAGCACCGCGTCACCGCTCCGGGCATAGGCAGCCGCAACTTGCACCGCTTCTGGCATCGATTCCGCCGAGGTGCATTCGCACAACCCGTCGAACGCTGCGACGATGTCGGGAGCAGACTCGCCGATAGCCACGACGTGGCGAATGGAACGGGCATGCTCTGCGAGTGGAGCGAAAGATAGATCCTTGTTGCGTCCGCCAGCAATCAGAATGACCGACTCGAAAGCGGCCAGGGCCGAAGCGGCGGCGTGCGGGGTGGTCGCTTTCGAGTCATTCACCCACGTGACCCCGTCCGCTATCGCGACGGTTTCTGCCCGATGCGGTAGTCCCACGAACCGGCCCAACGCTGCGGCGATACTTGCGCCGTCCGCTCCCGCGGCGTGCGCGCAGAGTGCAGCCGCTTGGGCGTTCGCGAGGTCGTGCGGCAGGCGACGTGGGAGGTCCGCAACGTGCGTCAGAAACTCGCCGTGCATTGTGAGCGCCCCATCGATGATTGCGGCACCCGTCGACGGGTTCGGCGACTGCCCAAAGGTGTGTACGACCCCGTGCTCGATCCGTGCGGCGTGACGCGCGACGAGGGCGTCGTCGCGGTTGGCAACCGCGATCGAGTCGCCGCTGAGGTGCTTCCAGATCGATGCCTTGGCCGCCTCGTACTGCTCAAGCGTGCCGTGCGCATCGAGATGGTCGGGTCCAAAGTTGATCCATGCAGCGACGTTTGGACGAAAGCACCGACTGTGGCTGAGGCGAAACGATGACGCTTCGACGACGAACAGCTCATAGTCAGGATTGTCGATCGCCGAGATCAGCGGCACGTCGGTATTGCCCACCGCCACAGTGCGCCGTCCGGCTGCCGTCAGCATGTGCTCGATCAGCGTGACAACGGTGGTCTTACCATCGGTGCCGGTGACCGCCACGATTGGGCGGTCGTCCCACATCTGTGCAAGGTCGAACTCGCTCATGACGTCCACGCCGATTGCCCGGGCCTGAACAACCGCCGGATGGGTATCGCCAAGGCCCGGAGCGGGCACCAGGGCATCGACGTCGGCGAGTGCCGCTGTCGGGTCACCGTCGGGATCTCGGACGTCGAGTCCTCGTTCGCTCGCCCAACGTGTGAGCTCAGACGTGATGTTCTCGTCCCATGCGCGCACGTCGAGACCGCGACGGATTGCGGCGTCGGCGACGGCGCGCCCGGTGACTCCAAGCCCCCACAGGGCGACAGAACGCATTAGAAGACCGAGCCGCGGATCGACAGGAAGTCGGCGTAGAACAACCCAAGCGCCAATCCGGACGAGAAGCCAGCAAGCAACCAAAAGCGAATGATCACGCGGGTCTCGGGCCAGCCGCCCATTTCAAAGTGGTGGTGAATCGGAGCGATACGAAATACCCGCTTGCCGGTGCGCTTAAACACCGCGACCTGAATCATGACGGACAACGTTTCGGCTACGAACAGCGCTCCGATGATCGGCAGAAGCAGATGGGTGTTGGTTGCGAGTGCAAGCGTGGCCAGGCCGGTGCCAAGAGCGAGGCTGCCGGTATCTCCCATGAAGATCATCGCCGGAGCGGCGTTCCACCACAGGAAGCCCGCCAGTGACCCAACCATTGCGGCGGCGATCACTGCCAGGTCCAGTGCATGGGGCACGTCGTAGATGCCGACATTGGAGAACATCCAGAACGCCATCGCGGTAAAGGCTGCATAGGCGAACAGCGAGCTTCCGCCTGCGAGACCATCAAGGCCGTCTGTCAGGTTGACCGCATTGCTCGTTCCGACGATCACAAGCACGGCCCAGATACACCATCCGACTGGGCCGAGGTCGATACCGATCGAGTCCCAGCGTGTGAATGACAATTCTGTGTGAACGTCGGTCAGCGTGACCATCGTGACGGCAAAGGCCGACGCGACAATGAGCTGCCCAGTGGCTTTGGTTCGGGCCCGCAGCCCAAGGTTGCGGGCGCGTCGAACTTTGATCCAGTCATCTGCGAAACCAACCGCGCTCGATCCGACAATTGCGAGCAGGACGATCAGGCCGGTGCGGGTATAGATGCCGTTGTACAGATCACTGATGACATACGCGATGACGACTCCAGCGACAAGCGCTAGTCCACCGAACGTCGGAGTTCCAGCCTTCGTTGTCTTGTGAGCCTGTACGCCATCGTCCTGGATTGGCTGCGACACCTGGTTCTGGCTGAGCCAGCGGATCAGGAAGCGGGTGCCGATCAGGCTCACCGTGAGGCCGATTGCGGTTGCGAGCAATAGTCGGATCATGCGGTTTCCCCGAGAGCTTCTGCGGCGACGTCAACGTCGAGGAACGGATGAGCCGTCGTTCCGATGGTTTGGGTAGCTTCGTGGCCCTTCCCCGCGATGAGGACCACGTCGGTCGACGCCGCTGCATCGATCGCTGCGTGAATTGCGGCTCGACGGTCGACGATCATCTGGGCGGCGGCCGGGGCGCTCAATCCGGCTGCGGCCTGGGCAATGATCTCGTCGGGCGCTTCGGTTCGCGGGTTGTCCGAGGTGACGATGACGTGGTCAGCGCCGCGTTCTGCGGCCTCGGCCATAAGCGGCCGCTTGTCGCGATCACGGTCGCCGCCACAGCCGAACACGATCCACAGTTCGCCGCCCGGGTGGACCGATCGGATCGAATCGAGTGCCCGTTCGATGCTGTCTGGGGTGTGTGAGAAGTCGACGATCACCGTCGGATTTCCGTTGGTCCCCGAACCGGCGACCCGTTCCATACGTCCGGGTACCGCGTGTGCAAGGGCCAATCCGCGGCACGCGTCAGCTTCGGGCAGTCCCAGGCTGGTTGCGGCTTCTAGCGCGATGACGGCGTTGGCGACATTCATCGCGCCGGGCAGAGGCACGGTCGCCTGGTGCCCGCGCCACAGAAAGGTTGTCGAGGAAAGATCACGAGACACCACCTCAAGGCGTTCCGGCGACACGCGACGCGCCGATGGTCGCATCGCCGCCAGTTTGCGCCCCCAAGGGTCATCGACATTGATGATCTCGATCGAAGCTCGTCCGTCGAACAACCGCGCTTTGGCTGCAAAGTAGCTGTCCATGTCGGGATGAAAGTCGAGGTGTTCCGGGGTGAGGTTGGTGAAGGCCGCTACGGCAAAGTGGGTACCGCCGACCCGGTGTTGTTCGAGTCCGTGCGACGAGACCTCAAGCGCAACCGCGTCGAATTGTGTATCGACCAGGCCGCGTAGACGGCGTTGCAGGTCAGTTGCCTCGGGCGTGGTGTGAGTTCCGCCAATCGTGCCGATCATCTCGGCACGCTGCCCACCCGCGGCCAAGATGTCAGCGAGCAGCGCGGCCGTGGTCGTTTTGCCATTGGTGCCGGTCACGCCGAACACGTTCAGCGCACGCGACGGTTCTCGGTGAACGATCGAAGCGGCCGGTCCGACTAGCCGGCGGACGTCGTTGACCCGGATTTGTGTGAGATCGTGATCAACCCAGCGCTCGACGAGCGCCGCGGTGGCCCCTGCGTGAACCGCGGCACCGACGAAGCGATGACCGTCGTGTGCTGATCCGGGGATTGCAGCAAACATCGCGTTCGGGCCGATTCGCCGAGAGTCGTGTTCGACGTCGATGATCGTCGCAGACGGGTCCGACCCGTAGCGGACCTCGATCTCGTCGTTGTCGTTGTTGCGCAAGCTCGAGACGAGCGCGTCGACGCTCAACATCAGCCGCCTCCGGTCTGTGAGGAGTCTTGAGCTGATTCGTCGACGCCGGCCGATGCATCGCTATCTGCTGCACTCGACACCGCTACGCCAGACACGGTGGTGTTCGCTGCAGTTGCGTCCGGTATTGGTGCGTTAGGCATGACCGTTTCGGCCACGATGGGTTCCGCTACTGCAGCGACATCGACGTCCTGAGATGGGGTCGCACCAGGCTGATCGGTCGCGGCCTGCCCGACGACTCGTTCCTCGACTCGCCCGACAACGTCGACTTCTGACGGAGGGGTCACCCCGAGCGAACCCGACTCAGGGGCGATCCGGAAGTGGCGCATCGAGTACGAAGCGATATCGGCGAAGACCGGCGCGGCGACGGTGCTCGCATAGGAGGCCGCGGTTGGCTCATCGATGGTGACCAAAATCGAAATTTCGGGTTGATCTGCTGGAAGAAAGCCGACAAAGCTTGAGACATAGCGATAGTTGCCTGCGCCGTCCTGGTAACCCTGGCCGCCTTCGATCGGCTTCCACGCTGTGCCAGTCTTTCCGGCAACGCGGTAGCCATCTACCTGGGCGTTCGTGCCGGTGCCAACAGCAACCACATTTTCGAGCATGGCTCGGACGTCGGCTGCTGCTTCGGCAGTAACGACTGGGCGCCCCTCAACGGTGGGGGTCACTTCGACGGTCCCGTCAGCGCGAACGATTTCGTTGACAATCTGCATCGGCACCAGGCGTCCGTCATTCGCGATGACGTTGTACGCAGTCAGTAGCTGCAACGGCGTCGTCGTCATGCCCTGTCCAAGCGAGGTAGCAGCCGTTCCAACGCCGCCCCAAATCTCAGGCTCAGCCATGATTCCGTCGACTTCGCCCGGGAAACCCATTTTGGGTGACGAACCGAATCCGAAACTCCGCAGGTATGCATCGAGCCGCTGACCGCCGAGCTCTTGGCTCCACATCACCGTTCCGACGTTGGATGATTCGGTCATGATGTCGGTGACCGTCATCTCCTTGACCGGGTGCGGCGAACTGTCGGTGAACTGGCGGTCATACAGCTCCATGCTGTCGGCCACGCTCAGGCTGGACGATGACGATGCGACGCCCGCATCGAGTACCGCCGCAAAGGTCATTGCTTTCATGACCGAGCCTGGTTCGAAGGACCACGAGGACGCCATATTCAGCGACGGAACAACGACGTCACCAGCATCGTTACGGCTAACGCTCGCCATGGCCAGAATTTCGCCGGTATCGGGCTTCGAGACGACGACCACGCCGCCCTTTGCACCCATGTCTCGTACCTGGCGCGTCAAGACTCGTTCGACTTCGAACTGCAGCGAGCGATCCAGGCTGAGCACGATGTCTGCGCCAGGTTGGGCGGGTGACAACAGCTCGGGCGATCCCGGAATACGCGAGCCGTTCTGGCCAAGTTCAATCAGCAGCTCACCGGACTGGCCGGTCAAGCGCTCGTTCTCAATGTGCTCGATGCCGCTCTGACCGGAGCTGTCGATGTCGACATTGCCGATAACGGGGCGCGCCAATGAGGAACCTGCCGGGTGGAAGCGTCGCGGTTCGATCGTCTCGAACACGCCGGGAATATCGAGGGCCCGAAGCTCAGCAGCCTGCGCGTCGGATGTCTGGCGGGCAAGCCATGCGAACTGGCCTTCACCTGCGAGCAGCTCGCGAACGTCGTCGACGTTGCGGCCAAGCAAAGGTGCCAACCGGACTGCGTCTCCGATTGGGTCTTCGACCTTGGTTGGGTCGGTGAAGAACGAAGCGGACGGAAGCGAAATCGCTAGCGCGTTACCCGACCGATCCACGATGTCGCCACGCCCGCCCGCGAGCGTGATTGGACGGAAGCGCTGATTGCGACCGATCTCGACGTACGCGTCGGCGTTGCGCAGCTGGAGATCTGCGAGCTTCCACACCAGACCGGCTGAGACCGCAACCAGCACAACACACAACAGCGCCAACCGGCGCCGCAGACTGATGTCGCCGTGGGCAGTTCGTGGTGAGGTTCGCGCCGAATGGCGACGGACCTGCCCGCTGCGTTGGGGCGACCGTGAGCCCCGGCTGGACGACTGGGGCACAGGGCGCGACCGTGGGTGGACCGCGCGCGCCGAAGGCCGGGCACTAGCCCGGCCTTTGCTTCGATCGATCGTGCGGGTCATCGCATGGCCCGCAGTTGATTCTCGGCGACCCGCAGGACTCGGTCTCCGAGTTCTCCTGACGAAGCCTGCAGGTAGACGATTGATGGCGCTTCGATCATCCCCATCGCTTTGGCTTCACCGACGATTCGTGCCGGAGCTTCGAGCAGAGCCAATTCGTGAGCGAGGCGTTCGTTGCGGTCACGCATGTCAGAAATCTCGGCGCGTTGCTCGTCGAGTTCGCTTTGCGCGACAACGTTTGCGGCGTGAAGGGCAAGGACGCCGATCAGTCCAACGATGAATGTGACAAACAGCGTCGAGCCGAGTAGCCGCAGCGCCCGGTTGGCGCGGGTCAGGCCGTCGATTACCGAGAAATCTCGACGAGTGCGCTCGACCGGCGTCTCGGGAACGCTCGGCACTGCCTGCAGTTGACGGTGGGCCGCGCTGGACGCGCCAGGATTCTGACTCATTGGGTTGTCACTTCTGGTCGTTCGCGAGCAAAGCACCGGAGCCTGGCGCTTGCGCTTCGCGGATTGTGCAAGAGTTCCTCATTGCCGGGTCGGCGCAATCGGGGCATGAGAGCCCTAATCCGGCGATCAGCGCCACAGGCGCATGGCAGGCGTGGCGGGCAGGTGCATCCGCCGGTTTCAGCCGCGGTCAGGGCCTGCTTCGTAAGTCGATCCTCGCCCGAGTGGTACGAGAGAATCGCTCCCCTACCGTCGGGTGCCAGAAGATCAATCGATGCATCGATTGCGGTCGGAATCTGTTCGAGTTCGCTGTTCACGGCGATCCGGAGCGCCTGAAAGGTGCGCTTGGCCGGGTGCCCGCCGGTGCGACGGGTGGCCGCAGGTATGGCTTCGACCACAACATCGGCCAGCTCAGTGGTTCGCGAGAATGGTCGGGCTGCGATGATCCGTTCGGCGATGCGCGAGGCAAACCGTTCGTCTGCTCCCGTCTTGAGCAGACGTGCGAGTTCGCCGTGTGTCCATGTGTTCACGATGTCGGCTGCGGTGAGTTCGTCATCGGGGTTCATCCGCATGTCCAGAGGTCCGTCATGACGGAAGCTGAAGCCCCGTTCGCTTCGATCAAGCTGCGGCGAGCTCACACCAAAATCGAAGAGCACCCCGGCAAAGGCGACGTTTGGAAGGTGGTCAGCGACCAGCTGGCGAAGATCTCCAAATCGTCCAGCGATGATGTGGAACCGGTCACCGAACTCGTTCAGCCGTTGCGCTGCGGCTCGACGGGCGGCGGGGTCGCGATCGATCCCAACGACTGAAAGGTCGGCCCGGCGGCTAAGCAACGCATGCGCATGTCCGGCACCGCCGAGCGTCGCATCGAGAATCGTTCCCGGCGGAGCGTCGTCAAAGAGGGCACAAATTTCGTCACACATCACCGGTTCGTGATGAAACGGTGCAGAGGTCGACATCGCGGTCATCGCCTGGGGTCCGCCATACCGAACACGGTCCGGCAGAAAACATCTGGGCCCAAAACATCTGGGCCCAAAACACCGTCAGCGACCTGTCGGCCGTTACCCGGAAAGCTGGCGTCTGACCGATTTTCTGCTCGATACAGACTCGATGGCAAGCGGGCGGAGTAGGGGCTCTCCATCGTGCTTTCCGGGGAACGGCCCACAGGCCGCTGAGGTGTTGGGCTGTCGGCGTCGCTGTCGCAACGTCGAATTTGTTGGTTTTGGGGGGTGGCGAAGTTCTCGTTGGTTGGTGACGGGCGGTTATCGAAACTGGCCGGCGTGATTGCCCGTGCCAG
>CALDYC010000118.1 GCA_937941245.1 uncultured Acidimicrobiales bacterium
TATCGATGAGAGCATGGCCGACTCCATTCGGGTCACCGTGATTGCTGCCGGATTTGATCGGTGGTCCGATGAGTCAGCATCGCCGACCTCTGTGGCGTCAAGTTCGCCTGTGCGCCACGAGCAACCGACCCAGGCGACGCACATTCCTCCCGTCGCAACACCGACCGTCGACGACGTCGACGTGTATGACGATCTCAGCGACCCGTTCGAAGAGTTCCCCGAGCCAGCCGAAGCTGGCGACGGATTTGACGACCTGGACGTTCCATCATTCCTGAAGTAGCGACACCCCGAAGCTGATTGGCACCGGAGTGCTTCCTGCTGTGCGGGAGGTGCTTCGGTCGAAGCTGCTCGTGCGTGCTAGCAAACATCGATGGACCACTTGACCACAATCGACACGTCGATTGGGCCGGTCGAGGTCGCCACAACCGAACGTCGCGACGGTGACCTGTCAATGTCCGCGTCAGATCCTTTGGAGCTGAGTGCTCGCCGGAGATCCATTCTGGACCTCCAGTGGGCCGTTGTTCGCCAAGTGCATAGCGATCGGGTGCGTGAGGTCGCTGCCAATGGCCGGCCCGAGGGGGTCGCTGCACCGGACCGCACTGTCGCCGATGATGACATCGTTGCAGGCGTAGGCGATGCGATCGTCACGGCGCGAACCGACCTGGTGATCGCCGCCCATTCGGCAGATTGTGCCACCGTCGCCCTCGTTGGCGAAAATGGTGAAATCGGTGTGGTGCATGCTGGATGGCGTGGTCTGCAGCGGGGGATCGTCGAAGCATCAGTCAGGCGCCTGCGTCAGCTCCACTCTGCTGCAACGTCGCCTCTCAAAGCTGTAATCGGCCCGCATATCTGCCCTGGGTGTTACGAGTTCGGCGAACCGGAACGGACTCAACTCGCGGCCCAATTCGGCGACGCCGTCACGGCTCGCTCTCGGACCGGTTCTGCAGCCTTGGATCTCGAGGGAATCGTCTTGTGCGAACTTGAACGGCTAAACGTCGAGCTGGTTGCATCGGCTCGTCGGTGTACCTCGTGTCAGGCGACGGACTTCTGGTCGTATCGAGCCCGGCAGGAATCAGGGCGTACCGCCTTGATGGTTTGGCACGCGGGCCCCACCGGCTCGAGAGTGACGAGATGAAGAGTGACGAGATGAACAGCAGCGGTGAGATTGGCGAGCAGGAGCCTACCTTGGGCAACGAAGGCGAATTGAGCCCTGACGCCTGGTCCGCGATCATCGGTGACCGACTCGCCGAAGTGCGCGGTCGCATCGAGCGGGTGACGTCGGATCATGTTGAGATTTTGGCCGTATCGAAGACGCATCCGCCGCAGGCGGTGGCGGGCGCATTGCGCTGCGGCATTGCACGGTTCGGAGAGAACCGAGCGCAAGAATTGGTCGACAAGGCGCAGTGGTCGGAGCGTGAGCGCGTCCTCGCCCCGTCGGGAACGCACCCGGAATGGCATTTCATCGGCCAGTTGCAGTCGAACAAAATCGCATCCGCCGCTCCGTTTGTCTCGGTGTGGCAATCCGTCGACCGCATCAAGCTTGGGCAACGCATTGCCCGCCACGCTCCGGGTGCGACCGTGTTTGCGCAAGTCAACTTGTCTGGCGCGGCAGGCAAGGGCGGATGTAGCTTCGATGAGGTCGACGAACTCGTCGAAGCACTCGTGGAGCTCGGCCTCGATGTCGCAGGCCTGATGGGTGTAGGCACGGCGGGTGATCAGCGAGCTTCAGGTGAAGCGTTCGCCCGTCTACGTGGCCGATGCGATGCACTCGGTTTGGCGCATTGCTCGATGGGAATGAGCGCGGATCTCGAGGTGGCGGTCGACGCTGGATCGACCATGGTCCGGGTCGGTAGTGACATCTTCGGCCGCCGCTGAATGACCCTCCCTAAACAATGCCGATTTGGTCACTAGTATCTGGCGACGCTCACAACGAGGGCGAGAGGCCATGTCGATCTTCAAAACCACCATGTCCTGGCTCGGACTCGGCCCAGATGCCGATTTCGAATCCCCGCCAGGCCAACAGCCGAACGCAGCAGACCCCGGCCTGAACCAGGTCAGCCCAATAGACGACGACATGGTCGCGACGACCGGTGTCGCCTCGCCTGGCGCGTCGCCGTCTGCCATCGGTCAAGCTGCTCCGATGCAGTCGCCAACGTCTGGATCCACTGGGCATTCGCCATCCGAGTTCAGCGCAGTCCGATCTCTCGGACCGGTGTCCGATGGCTCAAGCAGCCGGCGCACACCGATTGACAGCGAGCCGGGCTCCGCTCCGACACCCGCAATGTCGAACACGTCGCTCAGGCCGATGCACGTCGATCGCGATGCCGAACCAAGTATGGGTTCGGTCCAAGCTGTCCCGACCGGCGCGAGCAGCCGTCCTCAGATCGTGGCGCCCCGCAGCTTCAATGACGCCCAAGACGTGGGCGATCGATTTCGAGGTGGTGTTCCGGTGTTGCTCAATTTGAAGGAAGTCGACGCTGAGCTCGGTCGTCGGTTCATCGACTTCTGTAGTGGTCTGTGCTACGGGCTCCGAGGGCAGATGCAGCGGGTCGGCGACCGGGTGTTCTTGCTCATTCCGGTTGACGTACACCTCAGCGCCGAAGACCGCCGCATGTTGAACGAGAGCGGCTTGATCGGCTGATGCAGCTCATCTGCACATTCATCAACGCGTACATCATCGCCATCTTTATTCGGATCGTTCTGCACTGGTTTCCGCTGCACCCAGATGGCATCATGGCCACGATTCATGGCTTCTTGCATCTCGTCACCGAGCCGGTTCTTGGCCCGCTCCGCCGCATCATCCCGACCGTACCGATTGGCAATGCCCGGCTCGACCTCTCACCATTGGTCGTGATCTTCGGCGGTCAGATTCTCGTCGGTGCCCTATGTTGAACGTTCGCATCGAAGCCAGGCTCACCGGCCGGCGCAGTGTCGTTGCCGGCAGCGCCATTTCGGCCCAGCTGTCGCTAGTCTCGATCAGCGGCCACGCAGCCACTACCCGGGGCTGGACGCCATGATGATGAGGTGTATCGAGTCGATGTGCATGGCATCCATGCAGATGGTGATTTGAGGAGCGTTGTATGAGCGATGGTGATTTTCCGTTTCGAAGTTTCACTCTTCGGGAGCAGGGCTACGACCGAACCGAAGTCGATGCGACGATCGCCGAGTTGCAATCGACGATTGCTGAGCAGCGACGCGCCCTCAACGAAGGTGGAGTAGGCGATTCTGACGCGCGACTGCATGACCCCGAGGGTGCCGTCAAGCGAACCTTGGGCATCGCGCAGGAAACGGCAGATCGAGTACTGCACGATGCGCGTGTCGAGGCAGATCGCCGCCGCATCGACGCCGAAGAACATGCCGCAGCCACCGTTGCCGACGCCGAAGCACGCGCCGCCAAAATGCTCGCGGATATCGAGATTCAGGCCGTTGAGGTACGCGAGCAAGGTGTGCTTGCAGCCCGAAGCGCCATCAAAGTTGAGCGAGATCGAGCAATGAGCGAGCTTGCTCAGGTCCGACGGGTTCGCAACGATCTGCGTGCCGAGGCCGTCGAGCTCAAGTCAGCCGTAGATCGGTATCGGCATCAGTCTCGCGAAGCCGCTGACACCCTGGCAGCAGTATCGGCCGGTCCGCTTCTTGCCGTTGAGCTTCCCGACTATGTCGACGACGAGGTCATCCTCGCAGGCGTCGACGATTCGGCGACGTCCTCGGGGTCCGATGCGTCCCCAGCTAGCCCGACTCACCTCCGAGCACTCGCTGATAGCGATGATGGCGATGGCGGATATGCCAGTGTCCCAGAGCACACCGGCGATGTCCGGTCCGGCAACTCCTTGTCAGTCATCGGGAACGACAGCGACTTGGCAGAGGTTTACCAGATCGACTCAGATAGCTCTGATTCCGCAGGTGGCGATTCGAGCGTTGCTGACCCGACGGCGATTTTCGACGATGCGGATCTGTCGGACTACGAGGACATCTCAGAACCACCAAGTCCCGCTGGCGGCGCGTTCTTTAGCGAGATCGCTGGAACGGACGACAGCAGCCAACCAAGTCCCAAAACCGATCGCTTCTTGACTGAGCTTCGCGATGCCACCCGTGGCGACGAAGCCGACGATGCGATTGACGACTTCTTCGCAGACGACTAGCGCTCTTGTGCGAG
>CALDYC010000119.1 GCA_937941245.1 uncultured Acidimicrobiales bacterium
CACACCGAACAAATCGCCGCTTGACAAAGGAGCGTCTGACAGACCCACCTCGCTGTAGTAGCGGGGCTATTGGGCGAAACGTTTCACCAGGGCATCGGCAGCTTCGAGTGCTTCGGCGATGGTCACGTCCATATCGAGGTAGCGATAGGTCCCGAGTCGACCAACGAACGTGACATCGGCTTCGGCGCTTGCCCGTGATTCGTACTGCTCGAGCAGGTCCTTGTCATCGACGAGACGAACGGGGTAGTACGGGATGTCGTCAGGCTCATGGGTCCGGCTGAACTCTCTAAAGCAAACGGTCGCGTCGTGCTCTTCCCAAGGAGCGAAGTGTTTGTGCTCGGTGATGCGGGTGTAGGCGACGTCAGGGTCGCCGTAATTCATGACCGGGGTGCCTTGGAAGTCGCCCTCGGCTTCGAACTGTTCGAAGTCGAGGGTGCGATAGCCGAGACGTCCCACGTCGAACCCGAAGAACGCGTCAAGCGGGCCGCTCCAGATCACGTGGTCGAAGCTGCTGCGGTCGACGGGCGAGAGTTCGGTTGACAACGACACCGTGATTGCCGGGTGATCGAGGATGGCGGCAACGATCGGGGTGTACCCCTCCTTCGGAATGGCCTGGTGCGGATGGTTGAAGTACGAGTCGTTGTAGTTGAACCGCAATGGAAGTCGTTTCAGGATCGACGCAGGAAGCTGGGTTGGTGAGCATCCCCATTGTTTGCGGGTATAGCCCTCGAAGAACAGCTCGTAGATCTCGCGCCCGACCATCGAGAGCGCTTGTTCTTCGAAGTCCGCAGGCTCAGCAATGTCCTCGGCGAGATCGGCTACGAATGCTTGGGCCTCGGCGGGGGAGAAGGTCCTGTCGAACACCTGATTGATGGTGTGAAGATTGACCGGCAGGCTGAACACCGCGTCTCGGACGGTGGTTTTGACCCGGTGGTTGTACGGCATCATTTCGCCGAACCGGTTGATGTAGGCCCACACCCGCTCGTTGTCGGTGTGGAAGATGTGCGGTCCGTAACGGTGGACCGTGACACCGTTGGCATGGCGCTCGGTAAAGCAGTTTCCGCCGACGTGGTCCCGGGTGTCGAAAACATGGCAGGTGTGGCCGGCCTGGGCCAGTTCTCGGGCAATCACCGCTCCGGAAAAACCCGCACCTGCAATACCAAATGACGCCATGGCGAGATCGTAGGTCAGGGTTGCTGCCAGACGATGGTGTCGGGGTGGAACTGAGACCAGGCGAACCAGAACGCCTGGTGCCCGCCGAGATCGTCACCCGACTCGGCATCGACTGCTCGTAGTCCGCCGCTGTCGGCGATGACCTCAATACCGGCTTCGGATACGGCTACGCCTTGCCCGATCGCGTCGAGGGCTGCCGATACGCGGAACGCAACGGGAACACCGCGGGCTGTGAAGACACCCAGCACATCCTCTTGCACGGGCAACCGGTCATCGACGGAGCCGATTGGGAAGATCGGACCGTCGGCATCTCGGGTATTGCGCAAGTCCGAATTTGGGCGCCCGTTGGCCAACTCGACCGCCAACACGTCGGTGTCGCCATGTTCTCGCTTCCATGCACCCCACGTGGTTGTGACCACGCTGTGCTGGTCGAGCGACACGCCCGCCTCACGAAGCGGTCCGCTGATCGCGTCGCCGGTGAATGTGTTGAAGACCGAGGTGCTCACGACGTCGAACATCACCTTGTTCGACCGAGATAGAAGTCCAGAGGTCCGCAACACGGGACGGTCGATGCCATCGGGCAGGTTGTCGGTGAAGAACACCTGCGCTGAGCCACACAAGGTGCAATATGGCATGGCGAAATCACGCCCGCCAAGTGTGTCGTTGACCATCTCGCGGACTTCCATGATTGACCGCGGATAGGCCCGAGACTGATCGTTTATTGTGACGCCGAACACGATTGTCTCGTCGTCGAGCCATTCGTCGCCGCCCGCGATATCAGTCGTCACAGGATTGTCGGCAGCTGGAATGCAGCGGCAGGGTTCGTCGGTCATGCCGGGTGCGCGGTCGTCGATGAACACGCCTCCCCACGACAGCAACCGCCAGTCGGTGTCGACATCATCGGCGAAGAACGGCTCCCACCGAGGATCGACGACGAGATACGCGTTGCGCTTGTAGGTCAGGTAGTCAGGAGGTTCAGGAATGTCCCAGGCCATCAGCTGAGTGGTGACCTCGCCCCACGGATTAGCGTCGTCAACGTTCACACCAAGCACGGTCTCGGATGCGGATACGAGCTCGAACAAGACAATGTCACTGCCCGCAATCCGAAGCAGGTCCGAGAACCACCAGGCAACGCGCGGGTCGCCCGACTCACCAAGGGTCTTGATAGCGGCGAGCGAAACATCATCGAACGTCCCGGCAAGCAAACGCTCGCCAAGCAGGTCATCAACAGCGGACCGGACTTCGGGTAACAGGTCGCCATCGGGAACGCTCGGTCTGGGATTGCTCGCTGGGCGCGGTTCCGCCTCGCTCGGTTCGGGGTCGACGCGCTCGACGGCGGTCGGTTCGCTCGACGTGGACTCGCTCGACGTGGACTCGCCGGCGGTCGACTCGCCGGCGGTCGAATCAGCGGCGGTCGACTCGGCGGCGATTCGTTCCGCAACCGTGGCCGTGGCTGCTGGCTCGCCTGTGGTGCACCCGGCAGACGCGCCGATGACGACGGCAAGTGCAACCGCTACGGCTCGATGCCCGAAGCTGGCTGGCCAAACCCAGCGACGCCGGCGGACTTGGGGCGAGGACCACGTTGACATCTGCTGATTCCATCATGGGAAATGGCGCATGTCGCAGCGGTTGGCGAAACAACTTCGAAATCCTTTGGGCAAACCCGTGTTGTGGGGCTGCGCGACTGCAAATCGGCCGCGATATGTGTTGCAATTGAGTGAAGGTTGACCGGCCCCATCGCATCGGTATGGTGGTCGAGACAGGGCTTGGGGTGTCCCGGTCCTACAACAGAATCAGGTAGGTGCTGTGGCTAAAGAGCGTGCGGAGAGAGACGAAGAAGACCTCGTCCGGCTCTATCTGACTGACATCGGCCAGTACCAACTGCTGACCAAAGACGACGAAGTTCGACTTGCCCAGCTCATCGAGAAGGGTGCCGAAGCGCGCACCGAACTCGAATCAGAAGAACCGCCCACGCCAGCCCGCAAACGCGAATTGCGCCGTCAAATTCGATCCGGCGACGAAGCCGAACGCACCTTTGTGCAGTCGAACCTGCGCCTGGTCGTCTCGATCGCCAAGAAGTACCAAGCATCGGGTCTGCCTCTGCTCGACCTCATTCAAGAGGGCAACCTCGGGCTTATGCATGCGGTCGAAAAGTTCGACTGGCGCAAGGGCTTCAAATTCTCGACGTACGCCACGTGGTGGATCCGTCAGGCCATCACCCGCGGTATTGCCAACACTGGCCGCACTATCCGGTTGCCGGTCCATGCTGGCGACACGCTTGCTCGTCTGCAAAAAGCTCGAGCCCGACTCGAACTGAAATACGGCCGCCCGGCCACACTCGTCGAACTTGCGGCCGAAGTTGAAATGCCCGAAGACAAGGTCACCGAAGCATTGCGGTTCGCTGCCGAACCGCTCTCGCTTTCCGAACCGCTACGCGAAGATGGCGATGCTGAACTTGGCGATGTTGTCGAGGATCGCGGCGCCGAGTCGCCATTTGAAGTGGCTGCGACCGCTCTGCTTCCTGACGAGATCAACCGGCTGCTCGGCCCGCTTGACGAGCGTGAGCGCGAGATTCTCAAGCTGCGATTCGGTCTCGACCGGGGCGAGCCACGCACGCTCGAAGAAGTTGGCGAACACTTCAATCTGACCCGCGAACGGATCCGTCAGATCGAAGCTCGGGCCATGTCCAAGCTCCGCCACCCGTCATCAGACACTGGCGCACGCGATTTGCTCGCGGTCTAGTCGAACAACCTAGGCAAACCACCTTCCTCCGAAATCTGGAGGTGTACGAGTACCTGGTGGGCTCCGCCGCCTTCAAAGCGGTTGGGACGGGCGATCCCCGTCCGGCGGGTTCGATTCCCGTCCACCTCCGCCATCTTTCGGCCGGCATTCGTGTCGTGACCTCTTGATCCCGCCGTGGCGTCGAGCTAACTTGCCATCAGCTTCCTCATATCGAGCTTCCCTTTGCGCTTGATTGAGAGGAGACGGTGGTGCGACGAGCACATCGTCACGTGGCTGTTTATGTAGTGCCCGCGTTATGTAGTGGCCGGTGCTGTGCGCGCCAGCTGCCTGCTGTTGCATCGAGGTGCGAACGTGGTCGCAGCCACAAGGGGCGCTGATGGCTGAGCGGCTCACTGCGGTGTTCTCCATGAAGGGTGGCGTTGGCGTGTCTTCGACTGCCGCCATGCTTGCAGTGGCCCACGCCAATCGCGCCGAACCCACATTGCTCGTCGACCTCGGCGGAGACCAACCGGCGGTGCTCGGCATACCCGAACCAGAGGGGCCTGGGCTCGTCGACTGGTGTGCGACACCCAGTCGCTCAATCGAAGCCCTCGCTCGAATACAAGTCGACGCAACACCCGATTGCATGTTGTTGCCGCGAGGATCCGGCGCTCTTCCCGCAGATGCCGCGCCGCTGATTGAGGCTCTTGCACAGCTTGATCAGCAGGTGATCATCGACTGCGGAAACCTTGCCGCCACATCGACGTTCGCTACCGACATCGTCGAGCTGTGCGTCGACCGACTGCTCGTGGTTCGTTCGTGCTACCTCACGTTGCGAGCGTCGAGAGAGCCGCCGTTGTCGCCAACCGGCGTGATCCTGCTTCGAGAGCGTGGCAGGGCTCTGGGTCTGACCGACATTGAGTCGGTCATCGCGGCTCCCGTCGTCGCCGAGGTGGCAGTTGATCTCGCAGTCGCCCGTGCGATCGATGCCGGGCTGGTTGCTGCTCGGCTGCCACGAACGCTGGTGCGCATGTTGGCAAAGGTCCCCTCTGGCGGGACGGCTGTCGCATCGACGACCCGTTCGGTCGTTCGTGGTCGCCGGCCATGATGGCAAAGGTTGCGCCCACCAACGTGGCGATTCAGCCATCGAATACACAGCCGCATCCAGAGCTTCTGAACGAGCTCGTGAATCGCGTGCATGCCGGGATCGTCGAACGCAACGAGCAGCTCGAACCCAACGACACCGATCGCATGCGGTCGTTGGTCGAACGGGCCGCGCCGCTTGCGAGTCTGCCAGAAGTCGAGGTCCTCATTGAGCGGGTTGGCCAACGGCTTTTCGGATTCGGTCCGATCGAACCGTTGCTCAATGACCCCACAGTGTCTGAAATCATGATCAACGGTGCGGGGCCAGTTTGGGTAGAACGCCATGGCACGATCCAGCGGACCGACGTTGCGATCGACCGGGCCACGTTGCGCGTCGTCATCGAGCGAATCGTCGCTCCCCTCGGGTTGCGGGTTGATCGAAGCTCGCCACTCGTCGACGCCAGGCTTCGCGACGGAAGCCGAGTGCACATCGCGGTGCCCCCTCTTGCCATTGACGGGCCGTATGTGACGATTCGACGGTTTGGCGACCGGGCCTTTTCGCTCGCTGACTTCGGCTGCGCGGAGGCCGCAAGCTTCTTGAAGGCAGCTGTTGCAAAGCGAACGTCGATCGTGATCAGTGGGGGTACCGGTTCGGGTAAGACATCGCTACTGAACGCGCTCGCCGCACACATCGATGGCGACCGGGTCGTGACGATCGAAGACGCCGCCGAACTCAAGCTGCCCGGAGATCAAATCATCCGGCTCGAGTCGAGACCGGCGAACGCCGAGGGCATAGGCGAAGTCACGATTCGCACGCTTGTTCGCAACGCATTGCGCATGAGACCGGATCGGATCATCGTCGGCGAGGTCCGCGGGGCCGAAGCCCTTGACATGGTCCAGGCAATGAACACCGGCCACGAAGGATCGATGTCGACATGTCACGCCAACTCGCCAGACCAGGCGCTCGACCGACTCGAGACCATGATGCTCATGAGCGACGTCGACCTGCCGATCGACGCGGCGCGTCGCCATCTGCGATCGGCCGTCGGCCTGGTCGTACAGGTCGCCCGAGGCGATGACGGCAGGCGTGCCATTACCGACCTGGTAGCCGTCACCCCGGCCGGCGTTGAACCGGTCGGCCTCGCACTGGCGGGCGACCTCGCTGTGGCTGGTGATGTGGCATGAGCAGGTCAACATGAACGCCGGAACCTGGCCCGTCGTCTTGACAGCCATCGTTGCCGCTGGTGCGCTTCATGCTGGCGTTGAGCGAAGCGGCAACGGTCCAAGTCGGGCGCTTGTGTTGGTGCAGGCGAACGCTGAGCGCACCGCGGCACAACGGCGCCCGCTACTGCGGCACACGGCCAATTGGCTTGGGATCGGGCTACGGCGTCGGCGTCACCGCATTCGGGCCGAGCTTGCCGAGCTTCTCGATCTTGTTGCGCGTGCGTTACGAAGTGGTCGGTCGTTGCACCAGGCCCTGGAGGACGTCGTCGACTCGGTCGATGGCCCGCTGCGCGACGAGTTCGCTGAGGCGCTTCGCCAAACCAGCCAAGGCCTATCGCTCGAAGCAGCCGTGCGCGCAATGGCCGAACGGATTGGTGACGTCGAGGTGTCATCGAGTTTGCAGGCACTGTTGCTCGCAATCGAGTCAGGTGGGGGACCGAGTCGAGCCCTCGATGGCATCGGTCAAGCTGCCCGCGACCGATCGGCGCTTCGAGATGAAATCACTGCACTCATCGCACAAGCCCGAACCTCGATGCGAGTGCTTGCCGGCATGCCAGTGGTATTCGTCGGTATCGGTGCGCTTGTTGATCCGACGTCATTGGCGTTTTTCGTTGTCGACCCAGTGGGTCGGGTCTGCCTGGTGGCCGGCATCGTGCTTGACGCAGTGGGTTTCGCCTGGATGCATCGCCTGCTGCGAGGTATCGCATGAGCCTGTTGTCGGCGGCAACGACCCCTCTCGCGACGCAAGCGCTGCTGTTCGTGGCGATATGGCAAGCGCAGCTCGCTCCCAGCCGGATCGTTGAACCCCTACGAGGGGTTAGTGCTCTATCGACCGAGTCCACCCCGAGACATCGATTGCGGGATCGGCGACAGATCACGGGAGCTGCGATGGTGGCCGCCTTGTTTGTTGTCGGTTGGCAGCTAGCCGCTGTCATTGCCGTTGTGGGTTTGGTGCAGCCAATCCACGAACGTCGACAACTGGCCCGGCAGTTGGATATCGACGTCGGGCGCGAGCTTCCTCAGATTGTCGATTTGTTCGTTGTTGCTCTGCAGGCTGGCAACAACGTGACGACGTCGACTCGCCGGGTTGCCGAACTGTGCGACGGTCCGATCGCCAGCGCGCTGCATGCTCGGCTGGCGATCGTCGACAGCAGCGGTATCCCGCTGGCAGACGCGCTCGACACCGTGCCCGAAGACGTAGGGCCAAGCGTGCGTCCGTTGATCGGAGCGCTTGTTGCCGCTGAACGGTGGGGCGTTTCCATCGTGGATTCTCTGGCTCTCATTGCGACGGAAGTGCGCGTTCAGCGCCGTCGCCAGGCCGAGACCGCAGCACGGCGGCTTCCGGTGCAGATGCTGTTCCCTCTCGTGACTTGTGTGCTCCCGGCATTCGGCTTGCTCACTGTCGTTCCTGTTCTCGTCGACTCGCTGCGAACTCTTTCGTGGTGACTGACCATCGATTGCTTCCCCTGATCAAACGATTCAACGGAGCTCACTGATATGACGACCGAAACCGACACCGCTACCCATCCGCATAGCCGATTCGCGGTTGCGTTCACCCAAGCGATCGTCGCCGCGTTACGGGATCGCGCGATCCAATCGAGCGAGGCCCCCGAAGCGGGTCAGACCACCGCCGAGTACGGCCTGGTGCTCCTCGCCGCCGCCACCTTGGCCATGCTGCTCGTGGCATGGGCTGGCGGTACCGATGCGATAGGAGCGTTCTTTGACACGATCATGGACAAGGTGACGTCGCTGATCGTGGCAGTCAGGCCCGTTTCGGCGGACCTGTTCAGCTGATGCGAAGCGAGTCCGATCGGGGGCAATCGACCGTTGAATTGGCACTTGTGTTGCCCGCCGTCGTCGTCGTCATGCTCGCAATCACACAGATCGGGCTGCTTGTCCAGGCCCAAATCACTGCCACGCACGCCGCGCGAGAGATCGCACGCGTGCTGGCAGTGTCGCCTGGAGCAGACCCGTACTCGGCCCTCACGACCGCCACGAATATGAGCGCGGATCGGGTGTACCTCGACGTGTCAATCAGCCCAGCTGGCCTAGTCGACCGTGAAATTGTCGAGGTGAGCGTTCGCTACGAGGTCCCGCTCGTGTCCTCGGCGCTGAGCTTCCTTGACGGTGATATCGACGTCGCAGCTCGAGCAGCCATGCTCGTCGAGAACTGACACCAGTAATCGCTTGTGACGTCTGCCGCTGGCCAGACTCGTTGCGGCAAATTGGGCGCCTTTGCCGCCTACGATGTGCGGTTGTCCCGTCTTCCTTGCGAATGCACCCATGACTGCTCAGACCACCCTGCCAGCCGAACTTCGACTCACCCATCTCAAGCAACTCGAGGCCGAAGCAATCCAGATCATCCGCGAGGTGGTCTCTCAGTTCGAACGCCCCGTCATGTTGTACTCGATCGGAAAAGACTCGTCGGTGCTGTTGCATCTGGCGCGCAAGGCGTTCTTCCCTGGCAAAATGCCGTTCCCGCTGCTGCACGTCGACACCACGTGGAAGTTCAGCGAGATGATTACGTTTCGCGATCGCGTCGCCGAAGAGCTGGGCATTGAGCTAATCGTCCACTCCAATCCCGAGGGGATCGCGGACGGCATAAACCCGTTTGATCACGGTTCGAAAAACTACACCGACATCATGAAGACGCAGGGCCTCAAGCAGGCTCTCGAAGCAGGTCGGTTCGACGCAGCGTTCGGTGGAGCTCGTCGCGACGAAGAGAAGTCACGGGCGAAGGAGCGAGTCTTTAGTTTTCGTGACCGCAACCACCGTTGGGACCCGAAGAATCAGCGCCCGGAGTTATGGAGCTTGTACAACGGTCGGGTTAGCAACGGCGAGAGCATTCGAGTGTTCCCGATTAGCAACTGGACCGAGCTTGACGTTTGGCAGTACATCCACCTCGAGAACATCGAACTGGTGCCGCTGTACTACTCGGCGCCGCGACCGGTCGTAGATCGTGATGGTGTCCTCATCATGGTCGATGATGACCGGTTCCAGTTCGAGCCCGGTGAGGAACCCGAGATGAGATCCGTGCGTTTCCGCACGCTCGGCTGTTACCCGCTATCGGGTGCCGTCGAATCAACGGCCACCACGTTGCCGGAGATCATTCAAGAGATGCTCCTCGCCACCCGTTCCGAGCGAGAGGGACGCGTGATCGACTACGACCAGTCGGGATCAATGGAAGAGAAGAAGCGCGAGGGGTATTTCTAACCATGTCCCACCAAAGCGAACTCATTGCGACCGATATCAACGCCTATCTCGCCGAGCACGAACGCAAGGACCTACTGCGGTTTTTGACCTGCGGAAGCGTCGACGATGGCAAGTCCACTCTTATTGGGCGGCTGTTGCACGACTCGAAGATGATCTACGAGGACCAGCTCGCAACACTTACAGCTGACTCAACAACGCAGGGGACAACAGGCGACGCGCCGGACCTTGCATTGCTGACCGATGGTCTCAAGGCCGAGCGCGAGCAAGGCATCACGATCGACGTCGCCTATCGCTATTTCTCGACAGCCCGCCGCAAGTTCATCATCGCTGATACTCCGGGCCACGAGCAGTACACCCGCAACATGGTCACCGGAGCGTCGACCTGTCAGTTGGCGATCATTTTGGTCGACGCTCGCCATGGCGTGCTTGCCCAAACCAAACGCCACACATACATCGCCAGCCTGCTTGGCATCCGCAACGTTGTGGTTGCGGTGAACAAGATGGACCTCGCCGACTGGTCCCAGGAACGGTACGACGAAATCTGCGAGCAGTACCGAGACTTCGCGAAGACGCTGGATCTGTCTGATCCGTACTTCCTGCCGATGTCCGCGCTTATCGGTGACAATGTCGTTGATCGAGGCGACAACCTCGGCTGGTTCGATGGCCCAACGCTCATGGAGCACCTCGAAACGGTGGACGTCGAGCTCGGTATCGATGTCGACCACTTCCGTCTGCCGGTGCAGATGGTTGTTCGTCCTGACCTTGACTTCCGAGGGTTTGCTGGGACGGTTGCGTCTGGTGTGATCCGTCCAGGCGATCCGGTGATGTCATTGCCGTCTGGGGTGACGTCGACGATCGACCGAATCGTGACCTTCGATGGAGACCTCGATGTCGCCGGACCCGGTAGGGCTGTCACGGTCACGCTCGCCGATGAGATCGACGTCAGTCGCGGTGACCTGCTGGTTACCCCCGGTGATGAACCATTGCGCGCCCACGACCTCGACGCCACGATTGTGTGGATGTCCGAGGTGCCGCTCGAGCCTGGCCGCCAGTACCTCATGCAGTCGAGCAACGGTCTGTCGAATGCGTCGGTCACCGCCATCCGCCATCGAGTCGACATCAACACGCTTGAGCATGAACAGGCGGCATCGCTCGAACTGAACGACATTGCGCAATGCTCGATCACCTCGGATCGCTCATTGCTCTTCGACCCTTACGCAGCGAACCGTCAGACCGGTTCGTTTATCCTCGTCGATCGCATGTCGAACGCCACGGTGGCCGCAGGCATGATCACCGGAAGCGCCTCGTCGTGGGATGTCACTCCCGAGGCAAGCCTGACCCGTCACATCAGCGAAATTTCTAGCGACGAACGCACCGTTAGATACGGCCAGCAGCCGTGCACCGTCCTGCTCACGGGGCTGAGTGCAGCTGGTAAGTCGACGATCGCAACCGGACTGGCTCGCCGTCTGTTCGATCTCGGAAAGACGACCATTCGCCTGGACGGCGAGAACGTGCGACTTGGTATCAGCCGCGATCTCGGGTTCTCGACCCAGGAACGATCCGAGAATCTCCGACGCGTATCCGAAGTCGCTTTGCTGGCCAACAGCCAGGGCCTCATCGCTATAGCGGCGTTATCGGCGCCGAAGGCAACCGCGCGCGAACGTGCCCGTGAACTCATCGGGACTGATCGCTACATCGAGGTCTTCGTCGACACGCCACTAGCGGTTTGTCGTGAACGCGATCCCAGCGGCTTGTATCTCGCCGCTGATCGTGGCGAGATCCCGCAGTTCCCCGGAGTCTCCGCGACATATGACCGTCCAGTTGATATGGATTTGCGAGTTGATACGTCGACGCAGAACACGCTCGAATGTGTCGAACAGATTGTCACGTTGCTTGAGGCGCGGGGCTTCCTCAATGGCTGAACCCCGTGTCTAACGTGCAGGATTCAGCCGAGCCGCTTTCAGTCAGCCCAGGCTCTGAGAGCCCGGCGTCAGACAACATCGTCCGCGCAGAGGGTCACATTTCTGTTGCAGATCGAGCCGAGCGATTCGGTCACGGCGGGCGGACAGTCTGGTTCACCGGACTTTCTGGTTCAGGTAAGTCGACACTTGCCTTTGCCGTTGAACAAGAACTGCACCGTCGCCGTGCCGCTAGCTATGTGCTCGACGGCGACAACATCCGTTTCGGTCTCAATCGAGACCTCGGCTTCTCGCCAGAAGACCGAACCGAGAACATTCGGCGTATCGGCGAGGTCTGCCGGTTGTTCCACGATGCTGGGTTGATCGCTCTCACCGCATTCGTCTCGCCGTATCGGGCCGATCGCGATGCTGTGCGTGCCTTGCATAGCCCAGGTCAGTTCTTTGAGGTGTTTGTTGATACGCCGCTCGAGGTGTGTGAGCAGCGAGACGTCAAAGGTCTCTACGCCAAGGCGCGGGCTGGTGAGATCCCCGATTTCACCGGCATTTCAGCGCCCTATGAACCGCCGCTCGAGCCCGAACTTCAGATTGACACGAGTCGACCGCTCGCTGAATGCGTCGAGCTCATCGTCGCAACGCTGCTACAGAACTGACCTAGTCTGCGAACGTGAATTCGGCACCGATCATCCGGGCTACGAACGTTGCCAAAGACTTCGGTGAAACACGAGTACTCACCGATGTCACCGCGGACATTCCTGCGGGCATCACAGGGTTGCTTGGTTCAAATGGGGCGGGTAAGACGACGTTCTTGTCCCTCCTTCTCGGTCTTGAGCGCCGTACCGCTGGTGACCTGACGGTTCTTGGCGTTGACCCCAGCACCGCTGGCCCACAAGTGCGGGCAAGCATCGGCTACTCGCCTGAACATCACCATCTGCCTGCCGATGTTCAGGCTGCTGACCTGGTTCGGCACTTGGCGCAGTTGCACGGGCTCCCGCATCAGGCGAGCACCGAACGGGCGAGCGATGCGTTGTGGCTGGTCGGACTCGGCGAAGAACGGTTCAGAGCGATCGGCACCATGTCCACCGGTCAGCGCCAACGGGTCAAGTTGGCAGCCGCGATTGCCCACGATCCCGCGCTCGTTCTGCTTGACGAGCCAACTGACGGTCTCGATCCCATGCAACGAGACGACATGTTGTCGCTGATTCATCGCATCGGCACCGAGTACGGCATAAGCATTGTGTTGTCGTCGCACCTGCTCGAAGAAGTTGAACGGATCTGCAACAACGTCGTCATCATCGCCTCTGGGGTTGTGCGTCGCAGTGGTTCTCTCGATGACATGCGGGGTCGAAGCACCGGGCTCGCGATTGAACTCGACGGCGGGCACGACATTGTCGCTGATGTGCTGCGACGTGCCGGTCTCGATGTCACGCAATCTGGGGCTCGGCTGATGATCCGACAGACGACGGCTGTGCCCCGCGCTGCTGATGCCGACCGGTGGTACGTGCACGACATGGTTCGCGATGCTGTCGCCATGTCGGGTGTGGGACTTCGCAAGATGACTGATCTCACCATCTCGCTCGAAGATGTCTTTCTCGAATCGAACACATCGGACCCAACGGGGGTGCACGCATGAGTTCGCAGATCCACGACCTCGGCTACCGCAAGTACACCGGCGAACGTGCCGGTGTGTCATGGGCAGTCCGCAGCCTGAAGACGCACAGCGTTCGACGTGCGTTGGGTATCAAACGATCTGGTCGCCACAAAATCGCGCCTGTGATGACGATTGGGTTGGCCTATCTGCCCGCGTTGGGGTTGGCTGCTGCCGCCATCTTTCTTGGATCTGATCTGGCTTCGGACCTGATCGGGTACGGCGACTACTACGGCATCATTGCGTTCGCGTTGTTGTTGTTTACCGCTGCGGTCGTGCCCGGTGTGCTGACGAGCGATCGCACGACGGGAATGTTGGCCCTGTATTTGGCATCGCCATTGACCAGGTCAACATATGTCCTGGCGAAGGCGGTTGGGATCTTCCAGGTCATGCTGCTCGTTACTACTGGGCCGGTGCTGTTCCTCGCCGTGGCGTACAGGCTTGCCGACGCGGACGGCGGAAGCATTGGAAGCTTCCTTGAGATCCTTTTGCGGGGCCTGGTCGCGGGGGTCCTGGCTGCGGCGTTTTGGACGTGCTTCGGCATGCTGATCGCGTCTTTCCCCAAACGATGGGGCATCGCAAGCGTGTCAATTGTTGCGACAGCCTTCATTACAAACTTTGCGGTTGCGGTGCTCGCCGAGGAGACCGATGCCGGCGCCTGGGTCGCGTTCTTCGCCCCGGGACTTGTGGTTAGCGAGGCATGGCAGCGGATCTTTGTCGATCCGGTTGTCGAGCTCGATGCGATCGATGGGCAGGGGACCGGATTGGTCATCTTTGTTGCGATTGCCTATGTCGTGGCCCTTGCGGGTGGAACCTGGTGGCGCTACCAGACTGTTGAGATCGATCGATGAGTGCTGCACAACCACCCCAGCGACCTGACCCTGCACGTCCGCCGCAGCCTGCGCCACCTGCTCCGGCACCGCCCCAGCCGCTGCCCCCGCCGCCTCCCGCTCCAGCGCCTGCGCCACCTGCTCCGGCACCGCCCCAGCCGCCGCCTCCCGCTCCAATGCCGCAGCCTCCCGTCGGTGCGCCGCAGCCTCCCGCCCTTTCGCCTCCGCTCCCACCGCTCGTCGTATCTCCGACTGCACTTGTTGTGGTCGATCGCGTGTCCAAATGGTTCGGAGACCTCGTTGCTGTAAGCGACGTGAGCTTTGCCGTGGAACCCGGGGTCACCGCGTTGCTTGGGCCCAACGGCGCAGGAAAGTCGACCATTTTGCGCATGCTGTGTGGTCTTGCAACTCCGTCGAGCGGCTCGGTCCACGTCCTTGGAGCTAATCCCCGTACCGAACCGGCGATCGCAGCAGAGATTGGACTGGCCCCTCAACAAGAGGCTGTCTTCGGGTTCTTAACCGCCCGTCAATTTGTTCGCGCTTCGGCCGAGCTTCAGGGCATTGAAAATGCCGATGGCGCTGCCGCGGAGGTGTTGCGCACGGTGGAACTTGACCCCGACGACACTCGACGTCTGCCGACCTACAGCAAAGGTATGAGGCAGCGGGTCAAGCTGGCCCAGGCTATTGTTCACCAACCTCGGGTGATTCTGCTCGATGAGCCGCTGAGTGGACTGGACCCGAGACAACGACTGCATATGGTCGAACTGTTCCACCGACTCGGTGACAGCGGTCGGGCCGTCATCGTCTCTTCCCATGTGCTGGAAGAGGTCGAGCGGTTCGGCTCAAATGTGGTCGTGATCGCCAAGGGGCGCCTCGCCGCCCAGGGTGACTTTCGCGAGATCCGGGCGCTTATGGACGACCGACCTCGACAACTACGAGTAACCAGTGACAAGCCTCGGCTACTCGCCTCGGGTCTGGTCTCGCAGCAGAACGTCGCCAACCTTCGAATTGCCGAAGGCGAACTGATCATTGACACTGACGACGTGGTTGCGTTTAGCCGCACGATCGCCACGGTCTCAAAGCAGACCGGCGCTCGACTGTTCGAGGTCAGACCTCTCGACGAAGACCTCGAGAGTGTCTTCCGCTATCTGGTGGGACGGTGACTGTGACCCAACCACCCCTGACTCCACCGCCGGCGATCCCGCCACCAGGATCAGGCGTCGCTCCCCGGCGCCTGCCAGATGTCGGGCCGATGACGACAATCCCCTCGTTCTACCGGGTGCTGCTGCGGGGTCAGCTCACCAAGGGCCGCATGGTCGGTCTTGCAGCCCTCGGATTTGTTGCGCTGCTGCTGGCGTTTGTCGGTCGAAACAGCACCGAGTCCGATGCCGTTGACATCCTGGCGGGATATGGCATCAGTTTGATGATCCCACTCGCTGCCCTGCTGCTGGCCACGCCGATGATCGGCAATCTGGTCGAAGATCGCCTGCTCGTGTACCTATGGCTCAAACCGGTGCCACGGTGGCATTTGGCGGTCGCCGCTGTTGCCGCTGTCGTGACTGTGCTGGTTCCGGTACTGCTGTTGCCGCTGGCACTTTCGGCGCTACTCATGGGCCTTCCATCGATGATTGTGCCAGTCATCGCGTCGACCCTGCTTGGATCGTTTGCGTACGGCGCGGCCTTTGTGTTCGTCGGCTCTCGGTTCAGTATCGGACTATGGCTTGGCTTGCTGTATGTCGTGCTGTGGGAGCAGACCCTGTCGCGCTTGACCGACGGCATGGGCCGGCTATCGATTCGCAGCTATCTGGCTTCGAACCTGGCGCGGGGAACCGATGTGCGCGTCGACCTTGCTGATCGGTCAACGGTTGCCGCGATTGTCGTGCCGATCGTTGTTGGCGTGGTTGCGACGTTACTCACGGCCTGGACGTTGCGAACCCGAGATATCGACTGATCGCTGCCGCTTGTTGCGGTACCGAAGCTGGTGCTAATCCGCGATCGTCTTGCCGGACTCGGAGAGTTCCAGCAGTTCGCTTCCGGCATGGGAGATATCAACGTCGCGGTTGAGCAAGGTGCCAAGCACCCCAGCGAAAACGGTGCTGCTCATCAATATGGCGACCGGAGCCAGCAGCAAGATCACGATGATGACAATGGTGCCGACCATGTCAGTTACCTCCGGTATAGGCCCAGGCCTCGACCTCGACCAGTGCGCCCGCAGGCAGTGCAGCGACCGCGACGGCTGATCGGGTGGGGCGGTGATCGCCGAACGCTGCGATGTAGGCAGCGTTCATGTCGGCGTAGTCGTCCATGCTGACGAGGAAGACGGTGGTCTTGACCACATCATCGAGGGTGGCCTGGTGCGATCCCAACAGCTCGGAAAGATTGGCCAAGAGCTGGGTCACTTGGGCCCCAACCGTGTCGCCCACAATCGTTCCGTCGACCAGCGCGATCTGTCCGGAACACACGACCCAGTCGCCGATGCGTTTTGCTGGGGTGTAGGGGCCAATTGGTTTGCTCACGATCAGATCCTAGCCATCCACCGTTGACGCCGGTTACCGCACATGCAGGCTCACCCCTGGTGCGGCCACCGGCTGGCGCCGAAGTGCAGTGCCGTTGCTGCGGCGACAGCGACGAAGACTGCGTCGCTTCCGTTCACGGCTGATGGTTCACCCGGCCCGCCCGCTGTCTCGATCGGTGTTGGATCAATCGTGATGTCAATTCGGGGGGTGTCCGAAGCGCGGGCGACACCGAACGAACGCACCGTCAAGTCGTGGACTTCGCCGTCGGCATCGACCGTCAGAGCCTCAGACGTGACCCAGCTCCACGCCATATGCGCGGCGCCAATGCAGTAGCTGCGCAATGTGATTTCGTCGAGGGGATCGCCAGCGCCGACGGTTACAACGATTGCGCCATCGACGATCTCGGCTTGAGCCCAGCCGCCTTCGGGCCCAGTGGCCCGTTCGGTCGTTCCGCGGGCCAGCGTCAAAAGCGCCGTCGCCTCGGCCCACCCGGCCGCACGTAAGTCAGCCGACGTTCGAAGTGGACCTGTGAGCTCCACCTGCTCTACGACAAGACCAGGCGCTACTCGGGCGACAGCGTCGGCGATTCCAGGGGTGGCAGCAACCCGAAGTACGCCGGTGCCGTCTGCGTTTGCCGCGCCGGCGACTGGGGGGCGCTTGGGGCCGAACCGCACGCTGTCCTCACGGCTAAACAACGCGCGTACGGGGCGCCCGTGTTCGTTCGCAAGATCGGCGGCAGCGTGAGCCACTGGACTGTCTAGCTTCGCGCCGAATGCGCCGCCATTGGCGAGAACCGACGCTGGTTGGTTCGGGCCGCCACCAGTGCTCGGTGCGGCCCACGATGAGTCGGTCTCGAGGTACGCCGGGTCAATCCAGGTGGTTTGCAGCGTCGCGTCGAAATCTCCGTCAGGAAGATCGATCGGGTGGTGCGGCTCGAGTGTCGTGCGTCGACCCTGGACTTTGCCCGCTGCGATACGAGCGTGATGCACGGTCTCGCCGACAACCCAGTTACCGCTCGCGTCGAGCACGGCGACGAGTGCATCGTCAGGAGCGTCGTCGTCGGCGAAGCCCCCGTGGCCCAGGGCAACTGCAGCAGACACCTGTTGCGGAGTGCGTCCCTCGATCGTGGCTCGCGTCGAGGCACCGTTGAAGTCTCGCTCGGGGTCAATCTCGCGGTCGCGAGCATTCCAGGCTTCGACGATGGTTTGCCAGCCCGTGCATCGACACAGATGAGCCGTGAGCGCCCGCCGGACCTCTTCGTCGCCGGCTTCGGGGTTCTTTGCTTCGAGCCCGGCCAGGCGAACGGCAATGCCCGGGGTACAGAAGCCGCATTGGCTGGCGCCGGTCGCGCAGAACGCGTCAGCCCATCGCTGCTGCTCAGCTGGTTCGAATCCGTCGAGTGTGGTGATTGTTCGGCCGGCTATTCGCCGAGCTGGGGTTACGCAAGCCACCCGTGGAAGCCCGTCGATGAAAACGGTGCAGCAGCCACACTGGCCCTGGGGGCTGCACCCGTCCTTCGCTGAACGTAATCCAAGGTCGTCGCGGAGCACGCCAAGCACTGACGAATCGGTGTCTTCGATTTTGACAGCTACGCCGTCCACGGTGAATTCGATCATGGGCGCGCCGAATGAAACATGTGCAACAGGTCAGCGGTTCGAATGGTCAGATCGTGATCTGCGAACTCAGCTGAATGATTGGCCGCAGCCACAGGTGCGCTGGGCGTTGGGGTTGTTGATGCTGAAGCCGGTCTCTTGTAGGCCGTCTTTGTAATCAAGGGTCGCACCTTCGAGCAACATGGCGCTTGACGCATCGACGACGATCTTTACCTCACCGAACTCTGCGGTGGTGTCGTCGTCGCTGAATTCACTGTCGAAGTACATTTCGTAGCTGAAGCCAGAACAGCCACCAGGACGAACTGCAACCCGCAGCGCGAGCCCAGCCTCGTCTTCAGCTTGCATGAGTGCGCCGACCTTGGTGGCGGCATCTTCGGTTACTGCGATCATTTCGCAAGCTCCTCGTCGTCGGTTCTCAGTAGCGAACTTCTTCGTACCAAACCAAGCGTAGCTGTCGCGCATTCCCGACGGGCTGTCGAATACCTGGTCGGAGCTGTCGAAGGAGCTCGCTGACGCAGTATGTGGGCTATGATCGGGTTGGCCTACTCGGTGGACAATGGGCTATCACGACTGGGTTGATCTCGCCGTGGTGTTCATCGATACCCCCAAAAACGGAGCCGATTCGGCTCCGAAATGCCAATCGGGAGCATCGAAATGTTCAGCAATACCAATAGTCGGACTCGTCGTCCTCATCGGGCAGGGCACCCAAGTCGGGTGCTCGTCGCTGCGTTCGCAGCGCTCGTCGTCGCAGCAGTCGTCCTCGTTCCGGTGCGCACACCAGATGCCCAAGCCCAGCTCATTGACCCAACCACGCAGCCAAACGCAGCGGTTGTGGGACCGTCGTCGTTCTTCCCGGCGCCAAATCCCAACGGCTACTGCGATTCGCGCTTCATCTTCGGCCCTTGGCCAACGAATGCCGCGCCGACTAACGCGGTGCAAGCAGTCGGATCCCAAGAGGTCGCGGTTGGCGGTGGTGTCACAGCGACCATGCAATTCACCGCCGATGGCAATATCGCCGACGCCTATCCCGGCACGTACAACACGCCGGACCCTGACGATCAGACCAAGGGTTTCGAATTTGCTGGCGGCGATGAGGCCGTTATCACCTTGTCTGAGCCGTTGTTCTATGCCCAGTGGGTGTTCACTGACGTCGACAAGGTCAACGAAGGCTTCGTTATCAATCCTGCCTGGGCGACCACCAGCCGTGAGGTGGCCGTCGTTACTGGAGCCGGCGGCGTTCCTACCGACGACGGTTTCTATGACTTCACCGGTTCGAGCGTTACCCAGCAGGTATTCGTTGACACCGCACCAGCAAACAACTGGGAGGGATACCAACTCGGCGGTCGTGTGCAGGTCGACTACTTCGGAGCCATTACTGGCCTAGAGGTGACCCGACCAGCTGACGGAAATGGCCAGTCCGGTTTCGCAATCGGTGGCGGTTGCGTCGCAAGTGGCGTCGCCAAGCGCGTCGCCGAAGGCCCAACGTGGAATGGCAGCAGTTTCGACGTCGTGTACGAGGTCACTGTCCGAAACAACCTGCCTTCAGCCGCGACACTGGCAACGATTCGCGACTTCGCCCTTGCCGCATCACCTGCCAGCTACCAATCAGCTGCTCCGCAGGGCATTGCTCTTTCCAACGTCAATCTTGCAGAAGATCTCAGTGACGGTCGTTTCGAATCGATCGTTGTCACTGGTCTCACCAACCCAACCGGTGCGCTCGCGCTAAACACTGCCGGATTCAACGGAACGACCGACACTGCGTTGCTTCTGCCCGGCAATTCGATTGCTGCCGAGACTGAAGAGACGATCTTGGTGTCAGCGCAATACACGCCCGACTTCGAAGACGAGGCATTTGTCAATTGCACTGCGGGTATCTCACTCGAGAACCAGGTTGTCCTCACCGCTTCTGCCGATGGAGTTGAGGTCGAAGACGACTCCGACGACGGCGACGACGCAAACCCAAACGCAAACAACGGCGAGGGTGGCGTCGATGACGCAACGATCGTGACCTTCGACTGCAACCCAGAACTCGAAATCGTGAAGACGGTTGCCAGCGCTGCGGCCGATTGCCCTGCCACATTCGACGCCGGCATTGTTGGCGACGGTCCGACCCTTGAGGTCACGCCTGGTCAGACGATCTATTACTGCATTGCGATCCGCAACGTCGGCAACGGCGCTGCAGTCGATGTCACCGTCACTGACGAGTTGCTCAACTTCTCCACCGTGGTCGACCTGCTCGGAGCAGGCGAGGAGTTGGTGCTAGCTCCGATTGTGTATGTAGTACCCGCGGACCTTGCTGCACCTCTTCAGAACATCGCCTGCGCGGCGGTGCCAGGTGAAGATGCCCTGTGTGACCCGGCAATCATCGACCCCAAGCCGACACCTACCGCGACGCCGGTCCCTCCAACTCCGACGCCAACTCCGACATCGACGCCTGTGCCAACTCCGACATCGACGCCTGTGCCGACCCCGACACCCACGCCGTTTCGCGTGATTTACCCAGGTATCACGCCGCTGCCTACAGCAACCCCACTGCCGACCCCGACCCCGACCCCGCCGCCTGAACCTGTGCTTGCGATCACCGGCGGTGACGCAGACAATCTGTCGGTCGTGGCCGTTGGCCTGTTGGCGCTCGGTGGAGCATTTGTTGTCGTCGCACGTTCACGCCACAGGGACTAACGAAGATTAGGGACTAACGAAGATTGATGACAGTTGGGTGGCAGGGCCGCAAGGTCCTGTCACCCCACTGCAAGGCAATGTTGGCGAGGTTGCCAGCGAGCTCCACCGTCGACGTTGGTTCGGCCATGACGGGCTCGGTCGGTGCAGCCGTCTCGACAAAGACCAATCCTGCTAGGCGACGTCTTGTCGTCAGACATTTCGGCCTATGTTGCACGGATGACCAGTGAGCCGATGGCAACAGCGGACGATGTGCTCGCAGTGTTGCGTGGGGTGATTGACCCGGAGCTTGGGGCCGACATCGTGACGTTGGGCATGGTGCCGTCAACAGCAGTCGAAGCTGATGGTCGGGCCAGGGTCTCGATAGCGCTCACCACGATGGGCTGTCCATTGCGGGCGCAGATCAGGAACGATGTTGTCGGACGCGTCGAACAGCTCGCCGGGGTCACGTCGGTCAAGATTGACTGGACCGAGCTGTCTGATCAGGCCAAGGCTGATGTCATGGCAACCGCTCGGAAGAACATCGCCGACAACCCACCTGAGACTCAGATCAGTCCGATGACTCGGGTGGTCATGATCGCAAGTGGCAAAGGTGGCGTGGGCAAGAGCTCGGTGACCTGCAACCTTGCCGCTGCGGTGGCGTCAATGGGGTTCACGGTCGGCGTCCTCGATGCCGACATTTGGGGCTATTCCGTTCCGCGCATGCTCGGTATCGAAGGTCGCTTGGGCGGGGTCGGCGAAGGCGATGAAGCAAAGATCGTGCCGAACCAGCGCAAGATTGGGAGTGGACGCTTAAAGGTCGTGTCGATGGGTTTCCTCGTCGAGCAGGAAGAAACAGCACTGATGTGGCGCGGCCTGATCCTTAACCGCGCAGTGCAGCACTTCCTTGAGGATGTCCGCTGGGGGGACATGGACTATCTGCTGATCGATATGCCGCCTGGAACTGGCGACGTGCAGATGGGTCTCGCCAAAATGCTGCCTCGAGCGGAGGTCGTCATCGTGACGACACCGGCGCGTGCAGCGCAGAAGGTCGCTGCACGAGCGGCAAGTATGAGTCGCAAAAATTACCTGCGTATCGCCGGCGTGATTGAGAACATGAGTGCGTTCGTCACGCCAGATGGCGAGAGCTATCCCATCTTTGGCAGCGGCGGGGGAGCAGACCTCGCCGATGAACTGGGCGTTCCACTGCTCGGTCAGGTTCCTATCGATGGAGATGTTGCCGAAGGTGGCGACCTGGGTGAGCCAGCAGTGCTTGCTGACGGGGTTGCGTCAGCAGAGTTTCGCCGGATCGCTGAGCTGATGGTTACCGAGGTAACCCCGCCGGTCGACATGGGTTCGTGCACGGTTCGTCTTATGGAATCACCCGTCACCATCGCGACGTAGCGCTGCCGTTCGCTAGATCATCGCCAGAATCAACCCGATCGTGATGGTGAGCAATCCACCGAGGCGGGTTACGGCGAGCAGCCGCGTGTCATCAAGGATCTGACTAAGTCGGGCGGCGCCTCGGCCCAGGCCGAAGTGGAACAGCACCGATGCGAGCAGCATGCCTGCCGCGAACGTCAGGAGCGAACGCGGATCGGACCGGAACGGCGATGCCGCGAGCATGGCGAACCAGCCGCCGAACACCCACGGCGACACCAGCGTGACTGCGCAGAACGTGCGGAACGGTCGCTCAATACGATCGACGAGCCCGAGTACATCGTTTGAGCGAAGGATCAGGCCGAGTCCAACAATGATGACGAAGGTGATCGAACTCCACGTAATGGCCTGCTGGAGACGATGAGGTATTTCCTCTCCCGCGATGACGACGAGGGCGCTTGCCAAGACGATGATCGCATCGCCGGCCGCGACGCCGAGCCCGGCGCGAGTTGCAACGGCACCGCCGCGGCGAGCGCCGAGGCCGACAACTGAAACGGTGATTGGTCCGGGTGGAAGCAATGCAACCAGTCCGACTGCGAGGCCCGCAAGCAAGATCAACATGGCCACAGTATGGAGAATCTGCCGCCTCAGAAGCTTCGGTTCTTCGATGCACAGTCGGGATTGGGCTTAGAATCTTCTGCAATGGATCAAATTGACCGCAAAATTGTCGGCGAACTTCACAATGATGGTCGAATGTCGTTGACTGATCTCGCTGAATCGCTTCCGCTCAGTCTGTCGGCCACGTCAGAACGGCTGCGCCGCCTACGTGAGAGTGGTGTCATCACGGGATTCGGGGTGCGTATTGACCCCCAAGCCACCGGCCGTGCCATCGATGCGATTGTGGATGTGCGGCTCGGGACGGGTGTCACCGCCGACGCGCTCGACGAGGCACTTCGAGGACAACCCATCGTCACCAACGCCATGCATTTGACCGGACGGTTTGACACGCAGCTGCGGGTCGCGGCCCGCGACGTCGCTGAGCTCGACGAGCTCTTGACGCTACTGAGTGACCACGTCGGGGCAGAAGAGACGAACACCCGGCTGGTGTTGCGCACCATCGCTGGGTTTCCTCGACCGGCCCCTCTTTGATCTGGCCCTCGCCAATCTGCGATGCAACGGGCGAGGATGTCGGGGCCCGCGCTGGACCGGCGTTGCGAGGTAGAGCTGCCAGGTAGGGGCGGGCTGCCAGTTAGGGCGGTGCTTCGCCGGAGGAGGGCTACGAGGTGGAGTAGCTTCACAAGTGTGTTGAACGAGCGTGATAGCAGTCGATCGACAGTCGAAAGCGAAGGCGCCGAAGGTGTCTGACGTCAGCGCTCTCGCGGTCGCTCCGCCGATCGACCCGATGTTGGCCAAGCCCATTGCGGAGCTTCCCCAACGCGACGACCTTGCGTTCGAACCGAAATGGGATGGGTTCCGGTGCGTGGTCTTTCGCAACCTGGACGACGTGCACCTGGGCTCGCGCAACACCAAGCCGCTGACGCGCTATTTCCCCGAATTATTGCAACCAATACGTGACCAGTTGCCAGACCAGTGTGTCGTCGATTGCGAGATCATCGTCGCTGTCGATGACCACCTCGAGTTCGACTTGTTGCAACAACGCATTCATCCAGCGGCTAGTCGGGTCGACAAGCTTGCAGCCGAGACCCCGGCCCAGCTTGTTGCCTTCGACCTGCTCTGCCTCGGCGACCGCGACCTGCGACCCGAACCATTCTCGGTTCGCCGAGAGCTGCTTGAGGGCATCTTTGCCGAGGCCTTCTACCCGCTGCATCTCACCCCCCTGACTCGTGACCATGACCTGGCCCGTCGGTGGTTTGTGCAGTTTGAAGGAGCCGGGCTTGACGGATTGATCGTCAAGCCACTCGGCGACCCATATGCCGAAAAGAAGCGCAGCCAATTCAAACGCAAACATGTTCGCACCGCCGACGTCGTCGTCGCCGGTTACCGCGTGCACAAAGACGGCAACGGCGTTGGGTCGCTTTTGCTGGGCCTACATGACGAAGCCGGCGGTCTTCGCCATGTGGGTGTGGCAGCGAGCTTCTCGGCCAAGCGCCGAGTCGAGCTGCTCGATGAATTGGCCAACGTGTCAATCGACGCGTTGGACGGACACCCGTGGGCAGCGTGGTCAGATGGGGCCGCGCAGCAGCACCGTTGGAACGCGAACCGTGACATGTCGTGGAAGCCGGTTCGGGCCGAGCTTGTTGCCGAGGTCAAGTACAGCTCGACGCTCAATGGCAGGTTTCGAGATGTGACCCACTTTCTTCGATGGCGTACCGACAAGACACCATCCGAATGTGACTTCAACCAACTCGATGAGCCGACTCCGATCGGCCTGGGTCACGTGTTGGTGCCCACCGATGTCTGAGGCGCTCACTCTCAAGGTCGCCGGGAAAGACGTGCGGATCACAAGCCCGGACAAGATCTTCTTCAGTCGACGTGCAGAGACCAAGCTCGACCTCGTTGAGTACTACCTGACGGTCGGCGATGCATTGATGGCTGCTGTTGGCGGTCGGCCGACCATGCTTCAGCGATTCCCCGATGGTGCGTCGGGTAAGAGTTTCTTTCAGAAGCGGGTGCCCAAGGGCGCGCCCGAATGGCTCGAGACGACAACCGTGGCAACTCCGAATGGCACAACAAGCGAAGCGCTCGTGCTCGCAGACCTGGCACACGTTGTGTGGGCAGCGAACATGGGGTCGTTGGGGTTTCACGTCTGGCCGTATCTTGCGGCCGAGCCCGAGATCGCTGATGAGCTTCGGATCGACCTCGATCCACATGGAGCGGTGACCTATGACGATGTGCGTTTCGCTGCTCATCGGGTGCATGACCTACTCGACGAGCTAGGCATTGCCTCATGGATCAAGACCTCGGGCAGTAAGGGACTTCACATCTACGTCAAGCTGGCTCCTCAATGGGACAGTTATCAGGTCCGTGCTGGTGCGGTTGCGCTTGCCCGTGAGCTGACCCGTCGTCACGGCGACCGCATGACCGATGCATGGTGGAAAGAAGAGCGCGGTGATCGGGTGTTCGTCGACTTCAACCAGAACGCACCGCATAAGACAGTCTTCGGTGCATGGTCAGCCCGTGCCAGGGTCGGAGCGCAGGTCTCGACGCCGCTGGCGTGGGACGAAGTGGACGAACTGGTTCCGGACGATCTAACCATTGCAACCGTGCCCGACCTCGTTAACCGCCGAGGCAACCCGTGGGCTGACTATGCAACTGCTGCCGAATCGTTGCAGCCGTTGCTCGACCTGCATGATGTGGATATGGGTAACGGGCTGCTCGATGCTCCGTGGCCGCCGGTATACCCGAAGCAACCCAACGAGCCGCCTCGTGTAGCTCCAAGTCGAGCGAAAAAGTCCTGAACAACAACTGACCCTCACCTTGCGACCTGGAGGAAGCACATGCGAGCAGCAGTACTACGAGATGTAGGCCAACCACTCGTCATCGAAGATGTCGAGATCGATGATCCGGGACCGAACGAGATTCTGATCAGGACTGCTGCTGCTGGGGTATGTCACAGCGACCTGCACTTCATCGAGGGTCACTACCCGACCCGCCCGCCGGTTGTCCCCGGCCATGAGTCAGCTGGCGTCATCGAAGCTGTGGGATCGAACGTCACTCGACTTGCACCTGGTGATCATGTGATCACCTGTCTGTCGATCTTCTGCGGTCAATGCCGATTCTGTGTGTCGGGTCGCCCGGCACTGTGTCACAGCGCCGGTGCATCACGTGGTCGTGATGCGGCTCCGCGCCTGAGCCGGGCCGGCGAAACAATCAATCAGCTATTCAGCTTGTCGAGCTACGCCGAGAAGATGCTTGTCCACGAACGAGCCGCGGTGAAGATCCGCGATGACATGCCCCTCGACCGGGCTGCGCTCATTGGCTGCGCGGTGATGACCGGCTTTGGAGCGGTCACCAAGACCGCAGACGTCGAGGTTGGCTCATCGGTTGCTGTGATCGGCTGTGGCGGTATCGGTCTTTCGGCGATCCTTGGTGCTGAAGCAGCCGGAGCTGACCCGATCATCGCGATCGACATTGTTGATGACAAGCTCGATCTGGCCCGGAGCTTCGGTGCCACACACGCGATCAACGCAAGCGAAACCGACCCGGTGCAGGCAGTCAAGGAACTGACCGGTGGTGGCGTCGACTACTCATTCGAGGCACTCGGCCTGAAGAAGACCGCCGAACAGGCATTCGAAATGCTCGGTGTTGGTGGAGACGCCGTAGTCATCGGCATGATTCCACTTGGCCAAAAAGTCGAAATTAGTGGCGCGGATCTGTTGTCTGAGAAGACATTGCGTGGGTCGAATATGGGCTCAAATCAGTTCATGGTCGACATGCCGAACCTGGTCGACCGGTACATGCGTGGTGTGCTTCCGCTCGACGCGATGATCTCAAAGCGCGTTGGCCTCGACCAGATCAACCAGGCGTTTGATGACATGAAAACTGGCACCGTGGCTCGCACGATGATCGTGTTCGAGTGACCGAGTTGGCAGGTGCTGCAATTGACGGACCGGTGATCGACGACCCTGATGATCCACGCATGGCAGTCTTCATGGGCCTTAGCGACCAGGAGCTCCGCCAACGCCGCGAGGCCCCGGGTGGAGATATGGCCGGGGTATTCATCGCCGAGGGCGACCTGGTCATCCAACGAGCGATCGATGCCGGTCATTCGCTTCGATCGGTTTTCGTCGAGGCAGCTCGAAGTCGACCACTCGAGTTCGAACTTGGCGATGCTCCGCTGCTTCGTGCTGGCGAACCAGTTGTACAGGTCATTGCTTCACACCGTCGCTATCGCGGCTCGATGGCCTGCTTCGATCGACCGTCGCCGGTTCCGGTTGGCCAGGTGACCTCTGGGGCTCGTACCGTTGTCGTTACTGAGGGGGTCAATAACCCGACGAACATCGGCGTGATCATCCGCACTGCTGCCGGACTCGGTGTAGACGCTTTGCTGGTCGACCCGACAAGCTGCGATCCGCTCGCTCGTCGCACCGTGCGGGTGTCGATGGGCGCGACGTTCGCGTTGCCGCACGCCCGCCTTGGCGCGCTTCCGGACGCGATGAACGAACTCACAGGGTTCACAACGCTCGCGATGACGCCTGACCCGTCAGCGACCTCGCTCGAGTCGTTGGATCTTGCACCGGATGAACCCGTGGCGTTGTTGCTCGGCGCCGAAGCCCCCGGACTGACCGATGCCACGCTCGCGGCAGCTGATCATCGCGTCCGCATTGCCATGTACCACGGCGTCGACTCGCTCAACGTTGCGACCGCTGCGGCGATCTCAATGTGGGCTGTGCAGAGCCGACAGTCTCGGAGTCGATGCAGCGATGATCAGGCGAGGGTCTAGAGAATCGAAGTGGTCGCGGGCGGCCTGATCCAATCGGCCATCTGACACCACGATGTCGGCTTCGTCGAGAGTCGCCATCGTGGTCAGTCCGGTCAGCCCCCATTTGGTGTGATCTGCGGCCACGACGAGATCCGAGGCAGCCCGCATGAACGCACGGTTGGTATCGGCTTCGAGAAGGTTCGGGGTGGTGAAACCGGCGCTGGCATGCATGCCGTGCACCCCCATGAACACGACATCGAGGTTGAATGACGCAAGTACTGCAACAGGAACCGGTCCGACGAGGGCATCGCTCGGGGTGCGCACACCGCCAGTCAGAACGACGTGGGCGTCGCTTCGCTCGGATTCATGGAACACATGCGCGACAGCAAGGCTGTTGGTCACCACGGTCAACCGGTCGACGGTGAGCAGCTCACGAGCAATTGCTACCGTCGTCGTCCCGCCTGTGATTCCGACAGCTGATCCCGCGGTCGCGAACGTGGCGCACTCGACGGCAATCGCAGACTTCTCAGAGGTGTTGCGATGTGACTTCGCTGCGAATCCAGGCTCGTCGGCGGAGCGATGTACGGGAGCCGTTGCACCCCCATGCACTTTGGCAACCAATCCTCGTGCATCGAGGCGGTCGAGGTCGCGACGGATAGTCATGTCGCTCACACCAAACTGGCGAGCCAAGCTCCGGACTCGAGCGGAGCCTCGTGCCTGCACCAGTTCAGCGATCTCGCGTTGTCGCTGCGAAGCCAGCGATCGCGTCGTCACTTTGTCGGCGGGCATGGCCAATACTCACCTTCGCAGGTGTGCGAAGTCAAGTGTCGTATGCAAGAAGTAAACAAAATCAGACACTCTTTCCCGGCGAATTAGCACGAATGTGTTCGGATCGTGTTCGAACAATGTGCGAGTTTGCACGATTCGGAAGGTGCAAGACTTGACGATCTGTTACCAGCACACAAAGATGACCAGGCAAACTAGCGTCGCGATATCTGAGCGACCGATCGACCGGAGGGAACCATGTCGAAACTCGAACTGCCCGCATCTGCCTATCCAAGTCCGTCACAGTGGGGTAGCGATCTCAGCCGACGTCGTGTGCTGCAGGGCGGCGTCGCTCTCGGAGCAAGCGCCGTGCTCATCGGCTGCGGCAGCGATAGCGACAGCGGCTCGCTCGACGTCGGCAGCGCCAGCGGAGACATCACGATCGGCTCCAACGCGAGTGACCCGAATCCGCAGGCTGGGCTGGTCGCGGTTGCCGACACCTTCCCCAACCCGAACGTCAACATCTCAATCAACACGCTTGATCACAACACGTACCAAGAGAACATCAACGCGATTCTGCAAGCGGGCGAAGACGATGTTCTCGCCTGGTTTGCTGGCTTCCGCAACAAGTTCTTCGCCGACCAAGGTCTGCTCGGCGATATCTCCGATGTGTGGGAACAGGTCGACGGTCTTGGTGAGGGCTTCAAGGCAGCGTCGACCGCAAGCGACGGCAAGCAGTACTTCATGCCGACGTCCTATTACACCTGGGCCGTGAACTACTCGAAGAGTCTGTTCGCCGAGAAGGGCTACAGCGAACCGAACAACGTCGATGAGCTACTCAGCTTGGCCGATGACATGGCCTCTGACGGCATCACCCCGTTTGCGTTCGCCAACGATGGTCAGTGGCCGATCATGGGCACCTTCGATGTGCTCAACATGCGCATCAACGGCTACGACTTCCATATCGACCTCATGGGTGGCAAACACGAGTGGACTGACGAGCGCGTCAAGGCTGTCTTCACCACGTGGGAATCACTGCTTCCGTACCACCAAGAAGGCGCCAACGGCCGCACTTGGCAAGAAGGTGCAACCGCAGTCGAAACCGGCGAAGCGGGCATGTACCTGCTCGGCACGTTTGCCGCAAGTAACAGCGATGCGTTCGCGGCAGACATGGACTTCTTCAACTTCCCCGAAATCGATCCAGAGATCGGTGCCAGCGCCCTCGATGCTCCGATCGACGGCTATCAGATGATTGCGAACCCGACGAACCCGTCGGCTGCCAAGGAAGTGCTGCTGCACATGTCAACAGCGGCTGCGCAAGACGCCTACCTCTCTGAGGATCCCTCAGTTGTTGCATCGAACAGCGGGGCCAACACCTCGGTCTATAACGAGATCCAGAAGAAGTCAGCTGCACTTGCTGGCGCTGCGACTGGTATTTCGCAGTTCCTCGACCGCGACACCATTCCGGACTTCGCAGGCGAATGTGGCAACATGTTTGCAGAGTTCATCGAGGACCCGAGCAAGGTCGACGGCCTGCTCACCGACCTCGAAGAGAAGAAGGTTGCAATCTTCGCTGACTACAGCTGATTGCAACTGACTGAGGGCCGGGCGCTTTGGGGGGCGTCGAGAACATGAGCGATCACGTACTCACTGCACCATCAAGCGATACGTCTTCAGCAGACAACTCAAAC
>CALDYC010000120.1 GCA_937941245.1 uncultured Acidimicrobiales bacterium
AACCAAAGCCTGGGACTGGCCAGCTGGTCATGCGCGACGTGTTCGTGGTTTCGTATGCAGACGATGACAACTCGATCGAGACGAAAGTCCAGATCAGTGATCAGCGGGACCGTGGGCGTACGCATCGGACTCTTTGAGCATCGCGGCTGCCCCGTGAGGCTGGTTCAGCGCAGCATCGGTGCCGTAGAGCTGTTCCTTCTGCCAACCAAGGTTTGTCCGGTTCACGGCAAGGGGAGCGAGTGACGCAGCCAATTCGACGGCTCGCGTCACCAGGTCCGCGAGAGGGATCGCTTCGTCGATAAACCCAGCTTTGACCGCCGCAGGTGCCGTCCACCGGTTGGCAAGAATGATGGTCTTGTGAAATGCAGGAGCCGAGATTTTGTGTCGGAACAGCGCAACTTCGGGGCGTGGGGCGAATTGCTGTCAGATGATGGCGGTCTCGACGAACGGCCTCTGATCAAGTATCCGTTGGTACCCCAGTGGGGTCAAATCGAGTGAGCGGAACCGCCCGTGCGCAATCCATTCGGCAACACCTCGACCGACGGCGGGGGACTGTTGCAAGCCATGTCCAGAGAAACCGTTCGCGAAGACGAAGTTCGAGATCTCGGGATGGGGGCCGACGATGACGTTGTGGTCGAGCGGGTTGTGCGCATAGTGGCCCGCCCATTGTGTTTGCACTTTGATTCGTTCGAACGCCGGTATGCGGTGTGCCAGAGCGGGCCACACCTTGTCTTCGAAAATGTCATGGTCCATCGCGAAGTCGTCGAAGTCGACGGGCGGGTCGTGGTCCGGGGTGCACCCCGCCATATAGGCCCTTCCGTCGGTTCGAACGTGAATGCCCGTCGGATCGATTGTCAATGGAAGGTCGCTGCTGAGTGGCTCGGCTGCGTTGAAAATGAACGTGAATCGCTTGCGGGCTTGCACGTCAAGTTCGAGCCCAGCCATTGCGGCGACGACCGATGCGCGGGGGCCAGCAGCATTGACCAACGTCCCACAAGCGATGTCGTGTCCATCAGCGAGCGCAACCGAGCCGACCTTCCCGGAGGTTGTGTTGATGGCTGTCACCTCGCCAGCCAAGTATTCGACACCTGCCTCGCGGGCACCTCGGCGAAACCAGTCAAACATCGTGCCCCCGTCGAAATATCCCTCGTCGATCTGGTTGTGGCTTCCACAGACCAAATCGTCAACGTTATAGAACGGGTATTCAGCAGCGATCTCATCAGGTGACATGATTCGAGTGCCAGCACCGAATGCAGCCTGGGTGGCCTGATTGTCTCGCAACGTCGCTGCAAACGCCTGATCCGCAGCGAGATACATGTATCCGAAATGGTTCACCGCAAGGTCAGGTACTTCAGGGTGGTTGCCCATGTAGGCGGCAAAGTTCCGCACGAAATCGCCGGCGAACTGGGACATGCGAATATTGAGCTCATTGGAGAATTGTTGTCGCATGCAACTGTTGGTGTGCACGGTTGAGCATGCCGAATAGGTCGTGTCCCGTTCGACTACCAAGATTGATCCATCGAATCCGACGGTGTTTGCCAGGAACCACGCGATCGATGACCCGATCATGGCTCCACCGACGATCACCACGTCATAGGAAGCCCGTCGAGGAGTTGATGTAATCGGGACGAGCTTCATGCTGTTGCCTCGGGATTCTCGTGTGGTTGTGCGAGGTAGCCCTGAGCGACATCGTTGGCGTGGGCGAGCGGATCCCGATTCTGGGGATTGCCGAAACCGCCGCCGCCTGGTAGTTCCAGGACGAGACGTCGTTCGGCCGGCACCGTCTTCTTGCCTTTGGTGGGGAACGGTGTGCCGTCGTCTAAATAGACCTTTCCCGGCGCCCCGTCTCCGCCGCCATTGCGGCCACGGGCTGGGTTGTCGACGCGGTCGAACATGGCCGAAAATTCGAGGTGGTAGCCGTCGGTTGCGCCGATTTCGATGATCTGGCCAAGGCCGCCGCGGAATTCGCCGTCCCCAGCGCTAGCGGGGCGGATCTCCTTGCGCCAGATGATGATTGGCCCGACTTGCTCGGTGGCTTCGGCGCTCATTGTCATCACGCCTGACGGAAACGCAGTGGCGGTAAGGCCGTCGAGTGTGGGTCTGGCCCCCGCTCCACCGCTGTTGAACATGAGTAGCTCGACCGGAGGCCGATCGGGGGACGGGGTGACGGCTCGAGCGCTCGCCTGAAAATTCCACAATGCCCCCGACCCTTCGGCCGGGATGGTGTCAGGAAGCGCTGGAGCGATAGCTCCCAGGCACAGGTCGGTTACGAAATGTCCAATCACGTGGCGAACCGAAACCGGGTCAGGGTGTTGTGCGTTGAGGATCACACCTGAGGGTGCGCTGACCGTAAACGGTTCGAGCGATGCAAAGTTGTTCGGTAGTTCTGGCGCCAAGGCGACGAGCATGGCGTAGGTGAAATATGCCTGGGCGTAGGTGATTGGCACATTGATGCCAAACGCCGACAACGGTGAGGTGCCCGTGAAGTCGGCATGTATGCCACCGTCGGTGACGCTCAATTCGACAACCAGCTCGACGGTTTCGTCATACCCGTCGACCGCCATCGTGTTGGCGTAGGTGCCGGGCGCGACTGCAGCGAGCGCCGTCATGGTCGCCGTTCGCGTTCGATCAAAGATGAAGCGTGCGAGGTTGTCGAGATCATCGAGCGCGAACTCATTGAGCATGTCGAGCAGCCGGCGTCGCCCGGTTTCGTTCGACGCGGCGAGACCATGGATGTCGCCAACGACCTGATCGTCCTCGCGGACGTTGTTGCGGATGATGTTGACGAGATCGTGGTTCAGTTCGCCACGGTCGATCCACTTCATGATCGGAATACGAAGCCCTTCTTCGTAGACCTCGCGTGCATCGGGTCCGTACCCGCGCCCACCGACGTCGACGACATGGGCGGTGTTTGCGAAGAATCCGATCAGCTTCTCGTTGACGAACACCGGTGTGGTCACCGTGATGTCGTGGAGGTGGCCGGTGCCTTTCCAGGGGTCGTTCGTTAGGTACACATCTCCGGGGCAGATCCGCTCGGTTCCGATGTCGGTGATGAAATGGCCAACGGCGGCTGCCATCGTATTGACGTGACCGGGTGTGCCAGTGACTGCTTGAGCGATCATGCGGCCGGAGCGGTCGAACACCCCTGCCGACAGGTCTCCGGCTTCGCGCACCGAGGTGCTAAAGGCCGTTCTGACCAGCGTCAACGCCTGTTCTTCGACGATCGAGATCAACCGGTTCCACATGATCTGCATATGCACTTCTTGTTGGCTCATGCGGTGACGTCCTGATTCGATTGATTCGAGCGGCTAATGCGAAGGGCATGATCTGATTGCACGACTGCGACATGATGGCTGCCAAGAACGGTGGTGGTCTGTGCCTCGGTGATGATGGCCGGGCCGGCGACGATGTCGCCGACGTTGAGGGCATTGCGAGTGGTGACGCCTGCCTGCACCAACCGGCCAGCGACCGGGTCGTACATCTCACGTGTCGACGTCGCCTTGATGGTCCGCTGGCCGGAGGCCATCTCGATCCTTGGCGGCGCAGCGAGCACCGACGCGACACGGACCGACCAACTGACTGCTTCGATTGGTTGGTCGTTGATCGCACGTCCGAAGAAGGTCTCATAGGCCTTGGTGAACGTTCCCTCGAGGGATTCTGCTGCGAACTCATCGAACCGACCACCGTCGAGCCGCACCGGAATTTCCCACCCCTGGCCCTTGTACCGCATCGAAACGTGTTGTTCGACGACGACATCTTGGTCGGTGCCTTGACGGACGAATGTTTCGGCGTCGTTGGTCAACTCAGCGAGCACCGTGTTGACGGCATCGAAGTCGAAATCGTCGATGCGGGTATACAAGCTCCGCACGGCCTCGTACGCGAATGGGGCCCGCAAGAAGCCGATCGCGGAGCCCACTCCTGCGAGGGGCGGTACGAGTAGTTCTTCGAGGCCGAGCTTATCCATGAGCCGAGTGGCGTGTAGTGGAGCACCCCCGCCGAACGCGATCATGGAGAAGCCGGACAAGTTCTTGCCATTCTCGACGGCGTGCACACGTGCCGCGTTGGTCATGTTCTCGTCAACGACTTCAGCGATGCCGACTGCGGCGGTGAGATCGTCCATGTCGAGCGGCTGTCCGATGGCAGCGCGGATGGCATCGGCGGCTAGCTCTGGAGATAGTGAGATGTCGGTGGCGCCGAAGGTGTCGGGGTGCAGACGACCGAGCTTGACGTTGGCGTCGGTGACGGTGGGTGCGCTTCCGCCCCGGTCATACGCGGCAGGGCCGGGCTCGGACCCGGCGCTGTGCGGTCCGATACGGATTTGACCGAGCGAGTCAACGCTTGCGATCGAGCCGCCGCCGGCGCCGATCTCGATCATCTCAATCACCGGGATCGAGATGGGCATGCCGCTGCCCTTTTTGAAGCGGGTCGTACGTGCGACCTCGAACGTTTTGGCAGTCTGGGGGGTGTGGTCCTCGATGATGGCGATCTTGGCGGTGGTGCCACCCATGTCGTAGCTGAGCACCCGGTCGCGGCCGTATCGAGCGGCGAGGTCAGCGGCGAAGATAGCCCCGCCTGCCGGACCTGATTCAACCAGCCGCACCGGGAACGCTGCGGCGGTATCGACGCTGACGAGCCCGCCACCCGAGTGGATGAGGTACAGCGGACAGGTAGCGCCTCGCCGCTGCAGCTCGGCTTCGAGGCGTTTGAGGTACGAGGCCATGAGCGGTTGGACATAGGCGTTCGCGCACACGGTGTTGAATCGTTCGAACTCGCGCATTTGCGGCGAGACCTCGGCGCTCATTGACACCGCAACATCGGGAAGCGTGTCGAGTAGGAGCTCTCGAAACCGGCGCTCGTGGCTCGCGTTGCGGTAGCTGTGTAGGAACCCAACGGCGACCGCTTGATAGCCGCCGGCAGCGATTGATTCGATGACTGCATGTGCCGCGACCTGATCGAACTCGATCAGGACTTCGCCTCGGGCGTTCATGCGCTCTGGGATGACGAACCGGTCCTTTCGTTCGATCAACGGCGTCGGCAGAACGATGTTCAGGTCATATTGCTCGAACCGGCCCTCGGTGCGTGTCTCGATGACATCGCGGAAGCCTTTCGTGGTCACGAAAGCCGTTGGGGCGCCGCGTCGCTCGATCAACGCGTTCGTGGCCAGGGTGGTTCCGTGAATGATTTGTTCAACGTCTGCCATTGCAATCGTGTGTTCGGCCGCAAGAGCTTCGATCCCGGCGAGAATTCCCTGCTCTGGGCCCTGGTGCGTGGTGAGCACCTTGGTTGACACAAACGAACCGTCGGCGAGTTCAGCCACTACGTCGGTGAATGTGCCGCCGACATCTGCGCCGATGCGAACGGGACCTGCCATCAGAGATCCTGGATCTTGGGGAAGTCGGCAGGCGGCATGATGTCGACGGTGGCGGATCGCTGCTGGGCGAGCATGCCGCCGTCAACTTTGATGATGTCGCCGGTGACGTACGCGGCGTCGTCTGAAGCAAGGAAGAGCGCAGCGCCGGTCATGTCGATTGGCTCGCCAATACGTCCGAGCGGAACATTTTCGCCCCGTAGCTTGCGGGCTTCGAGGTCCAGGCCGCTTGTGTCGATCGAGCCTGGCATGAGCGCATTGACCCGGATGTTGTATGGCCCAAGGTCAAGTGCCATCGCGCGGGTGAGTGCTTCGATCCCACCCTTGGTGGCGTCGTAGGCGGTGAATGCGCGGTGTGCGCGAGTAGCGCCGCCGGAACTCATGTTGATAATTGAGCCGCCTCCCTGCTGGGCCATGATCCGTGCGATCGGGTGCGACACCAGAAAATGGCCGGTCAGGTTTACGTCGATGATTCGGCGCCACCACGCCTCGTCAGCTTCGAAGAAGTGCAGCATTGGACTTACGAGACCGGCGTTATTCACAAGTACGTCGATTCGTCCGTGTGCTTCCATCGCCTGATCAACCATCGAGGCGACGGCTTCGCTATCGGCTACGTCCGCGGCGATGGCGATGGCAGACCCACCGTCATCGGTGATCTGCGCAGCGACAGCCGATGCGGTTGCGGCGTCGACATCGTTCACGACAACGGTGGACCCGACCGTCGAGAACCGGCGGGCAATGGCGCTTCCGATGCCACCGCCGGCTCCGGTAACGAGCACGACTTTGTCGGCGAGGGACGAGTGTGAGGATTCGATCATGGGATGTTCCTGTGGCGTTCGGTTGTGGAGTGTTGGGTAGTTGATCTCACGCGATGAGCTCAGATTGCGGCGATGCGGCGCGCAAGCTCAGCAATGCGCGCTTCGTTACGGCGGTAGTAGGTCCAGCCTTTGCGACGGGTGGCGATAACCAGCCTGGCGTCAACGAGCACCTTGAGGTGACGGGACGCAGTTGGCTGGCTGACGCCGAGCTTGTCGACGATGAACAAGTTGCACGCGCCATGTTCAAGCGGGTCGCCGTGTTCTTGGGGTGGAAAGTGCGCGATCGGGTCCTTCAACCACTCGAGAATCTGCAGCCGGCGAGCACTGGCGAGGGCCTTGAGTGACCCTTCGAGTTCGGACGGAAGTGCATATTCAATCGGCGCGATAGCTGCGGACATAGCTAGATAGCTACCACGCTATGTGGCGCGGTGCAACCGCCGCTGACCGATGCGCTGGTCAGCCCATGTTCTAGTCAGTCCATGTTCTAGTCAGTCCAGTGGAGTCAGCCCAGTGGAGTCGAGCGGAATCGTGAATACGAATCGTGCGCCCGTCGGGTCGGCGTCCGCAACGGTGACGGTGCCTCCGTGTGCTGCGGCGACTTGTTGGGTGATCGCTAGACCTAGCCCGGCTCCACCGCGTTTGGTGTTCCGCGCTCTCGATTGGTCGAGTCGGTGGAAGCGATCGAAGATGCGATCCTGTTCGGCAGCGGGAACTCCGGGACCATCGTCGACGACCTCGACGACGGCCCGGTCGTCGATTACGTCAACCACGATGCCCACCAGGTTGGTTGCATGGGTCGCTGCATTGTCGACCAGGTTCCGGATCGCCCGTTCGAGCTGAAGCGGATCACCCTGCACTCGAGCAGGGTGGCGAATCTTCAGTGTCACATCGACTTGTCGCGCCCGCTCGGCCTCTTCAAGGCAGATCTCTTCGAGATCGACTGGCTGACGTCGTGGTTGTGTCGCGCCCTCTTCGAGCTGAGCGGACAGCAACAAGTCATCGACCAGCCCAGCAAGTCGAACGTTCTCGTCGAACGCGACCCCGGCCGCTTCTTGCCAGTCGGTGGAATCGGGTGTCTCCAGGGCCACTTCGAGGGTTGCGAGGGTGGCAGAAATGGGACTGCGTAATTCGTGAGACGCGTCGCTGACGAACCGGCGCTGCACGTCGCGCGACGTCTGCAGTCGTTCCAACATTGCGTTCATTGTTTGGGCAAGGTGACGCAGTTCGTCTCGGCCGTTCGGCTCGGGCACTCGTTCTTCGAGATTGTCGGTCCCGATCTGGTCAACGCGATCCGCCATTGCGTCGACTGGCTTCAGGGCCCGGCCGACGATCAGCCATGTCGCGACGGCGGCAGCAGCCGTCATCGTTGGGACGAGCGCGAGGAAGAGGTTTCTGAGTGCATCAACCGATGCCTTGACTGGTCGCAACGGCGACGAAACAGCCACGGTGAGTTCGGTTCCGGCCGTGAATATGGGGGCGCCGACGATGACGACATCGGACTCAGGGTCGAAGGCTTCGGATCGGTCTGCGAGATCCAACGCCAACCTCCCGGAAGGGTCCTCGATAGACGGTCCACTCGTGAGTAGGTCCGGTGGTAGCAGCGCCGGCCAACACCAAGGTGTGTTCATCGGATTGGAGAGGTCGCAGTCGTCGAGATCAATTGGATCGCCGAGCTCGAACCGGTCGATCGCCGTAGGAGTGACACCTCCACGGAATCCACCCAGGGCTCGTGTGATCTCATCGCCATCCGGTCCAAGAATGACGACACGCGACGCCGCGTCGGCAGAAAGTTCGGCCTCGGCGATCGGTCCGGTGCCGAGCTGCTCAAGGAAATCGTCGAGGAGCTCCTGAGCGATATCGCGAGTGTCGTCAGTGAGAGTCTGTTCGACCTGGTTGAGCCCAACCACGGCGGCGGCGGCAAGCCCGAGCCCAAAAAGCAGGGTGACCGCGGCAGTGAGCCGTATCCGCAACGAGAACCTGTTCATGCGACGAGTCGGTAACCGTGGCCGCGCACGGTCTCGATCCTGGCGGTGGCGTTGGCAGCTGCGAGCTTGCGACGCACGTAGCCGACGTAGACCTCGACCACATTCGAAACGCCATCGAATGATGGTCCCCACACTTGGTTGACGAGGTAGGACTTTGAGCAGGCGCCGGTGTGGTTATAGGCGAGCGTGTCGAGCAAAGCGAACTCTCGATTTGTGAGGCCGACTTCGTTGCCTGAGACACGCACGACGCGTCCAACCCGGTCGATGTCGACGTCGCCGACACTGAGAATGTCAGCGGTCGGCGGTGTGCCGCCTCGTCGCAACAGGGCACGCACATGGGCTCGAAGCACGACCATCGAGAATGGTTTCGTCAGGTAGTCGTCGGCGCCGGTATCGAGCCCTTCGGCCTGGTCGTGCTCGCCGTGCTTGGCGGTGAGCATGAGGATCGGAGTGGTGTCGGCCTCTTCCCGCAAGGTGGCGCATACGACGTAGCCATTGGTTCCGGGCAACATGATGTCGAGGACGATCAGCGCGTAGTCATGCTCGCGTGCCATCCACAGACCGGTGTCGCCGTCGTGGGCGATGTCGACGTCGAAGCCATCGGCCTCGAGGCCGCGCTGGACCGCTCGAGCAACGTTTACTTCGTCTTCGATCACGAGAAGGCGCATTGAATCATCGTTGTGGTTGTCGATGTGAGGAAGCTGAGAGACCGGACGGTCATTCTCAGCAATTCTCAGAAGTCTCTCAGATAGATGTCGTTTGATGGTCGCAGGAACACTCACCAACAACAGTCACAAACAAGGGGACCTGCTATGCCACGAGTACCGCGTCGAATTACCGCTCTGCTGATAGGCGTGCTTTGCCTGTTCGTTTCTGGGTGTGGGTCAGATGAGCTGACCGCTACGCCGCTGACCGACGCCGAGATTTCCGAAGGCGCTGAGGTTGTTGACGAAGAAGTCGCGAACGACCAACAGGAGGACCTCGCAACACAATCCGGGAGTGCTGCCGATTCCGACGACGCCACCGAGACCGATGAGATAGCAAGTCAAAGCAACCCTGACACCGACAATGGCGATGCGGGTGATGACGACCCTGAGCCAGCGAAAGAGTCGCTCTCCGACTATCTCGGGTCAATGGGTTCGCTCATGTTGCACGGTGACTTCGACAGGCAGGCGCTTGCAGAGGAGCAGAAGCTCGTCGATCGCGCCGTGCAACGATGCATGCAAGATCAGGGATTTGAGTACATCCCCGGCGGGCCAAGCAACATCTTGGTGTTCGGTGATCCTCCTTCAGGGGAGCCTTCTCGTGAAACGGTTGCTGAGCGCGGCTGGGGTATCAGCACTGGTCTCGATGAGATATTCGACTTCGACTTCGAATCCATGGTGGCCGACGACCCCAACCGTGACATGCTCGAGGCGTTGTCAGACGGCGAGCGCCAGGCATGGCGGCGGGCCCTTGATGGCGAACCGCTCGAAATCACCCGTGAGATGGCTGAATCGATGGACCCGAACGAGTTTGCTGGGTTCGAGCTTTCGAATGACAGCTGTCGCGGGCGTGCCCGCAACGAGGTGCAAGGCGATATGGCGGTGATCGGTGAGTTGAGCGACCTGCTCGATGAACAGCGCGAACGTCAGGCAGCTGACCCCGAGGTGGTCCAAATCGAACGCGAGTGGTCTGCGTGCATGGCCGAGGCCGGCTTCAACTACGAATCAGAAACCGAAGCCCGAGCCGAGATCGAAGAGCGAGTCATGCCGATCATGCAAAACGCGATGGTGATCGGGGGGCCTCCTGAAACGGTCACGCAGGAAGGGATTGACCAGCCGGACCAGCCACAGGTCGGCGCAGCAGTAGTGGTCCGCGGTCCACAGCTGTCAGAAGAAGCCGAACTAGCGCTGGCGGAGCTGCAACGAGACGAGATCGCGGTAGCGACAGCGTCGTTCGTTTGCCGTGAACCGTTTGTGCAGCAGCTCGAAGAGATCGCCGCTCGTTACGAAGCAGAGTTCGTCGAAGAGAACCGGGACACACTCGAGGGGCTCCGATAGACCTCAACAGACCCAGACCACGACGCGCTCATCCCTGACCCACCCACGGCAACGGGTTGGTGCCGGTGCCGAGCCGTGGGTCGTGATCGTTCTCATCCCCTCCGAGAACCCGGTCACGGCCCACGAATCGGTCAGCAAGCATGTTGTGGAAGCGATGTAGTGGCTCTTCAAACCGAGGCGACAGCCGGCCCGGTGTGAATCCGCCATTCGACATGCCGCGCTGGCCAGCTTCGACGATGGCGATGTCTTCGTCGTTCACATCGAACCAGAAGGAGCGGGTGGCAGCGAAGTCGGCCTCGAGCACATCTGCAGTGCTCGGGGGCAATAGGAACGTGCAGGTTTCAATCGTGCGGCCAGGGGTCACCGGTTGCAGCACCATGAGGAACACATGGTTGGGTAGTACGGACAACAGCACGTTCGGAAACAAGGCAATGAACCGACCGCTCGACGCATCGGATTGGCTGAGACCGGCGGCAGCGGGCATTGCCGTCCAGTCATTGCGGTCGTCGCTGCTGACCGGTGTGGTGGTTTGACCGCAGTACATGCCCGGGCCCTGGTAGCGGTAGTGATCTTCGACTCGTGACACCTTTGCCAACTCTGGGTGGACCCAGCCCAGGTGGTAGTACTCCTGGAAGTTTTCCGAGATCAGCTTCCAGTTGGCCTTGATTTCAATGTCACGGGACTCGACTGATCGCCAGTGCTCAAGCCGATAGCCGGCCAAGCGCTGTGGTAGGTCGCCGAGCCACGTTTCGAGTGGCATTGTCGTCGGGTCGAGGCAGGCGAAGATCAGGCAACCCCATTGGGCAATCCGAACCCGATGCAGGCCGTAGTCGCCGCGGTCGAACCCGACAACGGGAACCTCGTCGAAACGAGGAGTTGAGATTAGGTCGCCATCGAGGTTGTACCCCCACCGGTGGTACGGGCAGCGGATCGTGTTGGCGACAGCGCAGTCGGCGGCTGCAAGTTCGGTTCCGCGGTGGCGGCAGTTGTTGCGGAATGCCCGAAGGTCGCCGTCGCTGTTGCGAGTCACGATGATGGACTGACCGCCGACGGTGCGAACAATGAGTTGACCGGCGGGGACTTGATCAGCGATGGCGATCGGCACCCAACTGGTGCCAAACACCTGCTCCTGTTCGATCGCGAAGAAATCGTGATCGATGTATGCCTGAGCGGGAAGCCCGTGAGCGCTCTCAAGTGCCTGGCGTGTCGCAGCCCATCGGGTTTCGGTTGTCCAGTCGATGTCCGTCTTTGGGTTCATGCGCGTCAGCTACGCATGCGAGTCGCGTCGGGATCCCACACGCAGCCCCGAACCATGGTCGCCGATCGACGAACGCCCAAAATCTCGATCTCGAATTCGTCATGACGTTCGAGCTGTGCCGGGATGTAGCCCATCGCAACCGACACATCGGACCCATGTGCGTAGCCGCCCGAGGTCACCCAGCCGACGACCTCACCGTCGTACCAGACGGGTTCATCGCCCATGACATCCGCGTGCTCTCGGCCCGCGGGCACGTCAACGGTCCACGTGCAGAGCTTCCGCTTGGCGCCTGTTTCGCTGACGGCAAGCAACGCGTCACGGCCGACAAAGTCCTTGGTGAGATCAACGAACCGGTCCAAGTTGGCCTCGAACGGGTCATAGATTGGCCGGTACTCGCGGGCCCACGACCCGAAGCTCTTCTCGAGCCGCAGCGAATCGAGCGCCTTGCTTGCGAACAATCGCACGCCGAGATCGCGGCCAGCTTCGAGGAGCTGATCAAACACGTACCGCTGGTAGCTCGCTGGCATCCAGAACTCGTACCCCAGGTCACCGCTGTATGTGACCCGGCCGCACCACACGGGCGCCCAGCCGATGTTGAGTTTTTTGAATGCCATAAACCGGAACGCGTCGGCCGATACGTCGGTTGCCGTGAGCCGTTGCAGCAGTTCGCGGCTGTTCGGCCCGGCGATCGACAGGCCGCACATCTCGTAGCCGAGTGTGCGATAGCTCACTGACCCGTCAGTCGGAAGCATGTGGTCGATGTATCGCTGGTAGTAGCGGGTGGCGACTCCTGAGCCGAACATCATGAACCGTTCGCCGTCGGCTGTGGTGTTGCCAGTGGCTCCACCCGTCATGGTCGAAAGCGGCCCTTCGGGTTCGCCCGGCGTAGCGGGCATGCACGCGACCGTTAGATCGCCGATGAGCTTGCCGCGCTCGTTCGTCATCGGCGTCAGGCTCATGCGCCCAGGCGTTGGAATGCGGCCAGCCAACAGGCGATCGAGCCAACCCCGAGCGGCCGACCCGCCGAACACAAACTTCGCGAAGCCGGTTGTTTCGATCAGCCCGACGTTGTTGCGCACATGCAGTACTTCTTCTCGGACCTGGTCCCAGGCATTTGACCGGTACCAGGTGAGCTCTTCGACCGGTTCCTGTCCGGCCGCTTGGAACCATTGCGGCACCTCGAGCCCATAGCTGTCGCCCCACACCGCGTTCGCGTCGACCATGCGGTCGTGGATCGGCGAAGTTTGCAGGTTGCGCCCTTGGGGAAGGAACTCGTTGGGGTAGGTGATCCGGAATCGCCGCCCGTAGTTCTCGCGGACCTTGGTGTTGGTGTAGCTCATCGTGGCGAAGTCGCCGAAGCGGCTGATATCCATGCCCCAGATGTCGTGGCCGGGGTCGCCGTCGGTCATCCAGTTGGCCAGTGCCAGTCCGACGCCCCCGCCTTGAGATAGTCCGGCCATGACTGCACACGCCGACCAGTATCCAGGCAGTCCTCGTACCGGGCCGAGTAGCGGGTTGCCGTCGGGGGCGAACGTGAACGGGCCGTTGATGACTTTGCTGATTCCGGCATTGGCGAAGATCGGAAAGTGGTCGAACCCGACCGCGAGATGGTCGGCGAGATGGTCGAGGTCCGGTGGCAGTAGCTGCATGCCGAAGTCCCATGGGGTCTCGTCAACCGACCACGGAATGCCATTCGGCTCGTACGTGCCGAGCAGTAATCCGCCGCCTTCTTGGCGCATGTATATCTCGCCGCCAAAGTCGATCGCGTGCAGCACTTCTTTGCCCGTGTCGGCGTTTATCTGTGCGACCTCGGGCAGATCCTCGGTGAGGATGTACTGGTGCGCCATTGCCAACAGCGGAAGCTCAACCCCAGCCATGCGCCCGACCTCGCGAGCCCACAGCCCACCCGCGTTGACGACGTGATCACAGTGAATGGTGCCCTTGTCTTCGCCCGTCGATGTTTGGATTGTTTGCAGATGCCACCCGCCGTCAGCTGCTCGGGTCATACCCCGCACCCAGGTGTCGCGGTAGACCTCGGCGCCATTGTTTCGAGCAGCTTTCGCGTACGCGTGCGTGACCCCTGACGGATCGACGTGGCCCTCGTGGGCATCCCACATGGCGCCGACGAAGTACTTCTCTTCGAAGATCGGATGCATAGCCTTGGCCTCGGCCACCGAGATCAGCTCGGTGTCCATGCCAAGGTAGCGACCTTTCGCGTGTGCAGCCCGAAGCCAATCGAGGCGCGCGGGCGTGTCGGCAAGCATGACGCCGCCGGTGATGTGAATGCCGCAGTCTTGCCCGGACACCTGCTCGATCTCCTTGTAGAGCTCGATCGTGTACTGCTGCAGTTTGGCGACGTTGGGGTCACCGTTGAGGGTGTGCATGCCGCCGGCCGAATGCCAGGTGGAGCCAGCGGTCAGTTCGGTGCGCTCAAGCAGGACCACGTCGGTCCACCCGTTCTTGGTCAGGTGATAGAGCACACTCGCGCCGACGACTCCACCTCCGATAACCACGACCTGTGTGCTCGTCTTCATGGTGAGGTCCCCTATTGAGGTCGGGTGTTCAGGATTGTCAGTAGTCAGGATTGTCAGTAGTCAGGATTGTCAGTAGTCAGGATTGTTAGTAGTCGGGATTGTTAGTAGTCAGGATTGTCAGTAGTCGGTTGCCACGCCACCCTCGGCGACCCGTCGTTCAACAAATGCTTCGAGCTGATCCTTGACGGTGTCGTCGATTGGCGGCGGTTGGTATTCAGCCAGCAATGTGCGGCACAGTTCGGCTGCCTTAACGTCAGCAGTCGGCGCACCAGCTTCGTCCCACGACTCGAAGTTGCGCCAGTCCGAAACCATTGGTGCGAAGAAGGCATTGCGGTAGCGGTCTTGGGTGTGTTGGGTGCCAAAGAAATGGCCGCCCGGTCCCACGTCGGCGATGGCTTCGAGTGCCATCGACGCATCGTCGACGATCAACGGTTGCAAGAAGTTGGCGACCATCTGAATCAGATCGGCGTCGATGACCATCTTCTCGAAGCTGGCTCGCAATCCGCCTTCCATCCATCCAGCGCCATGGAACACCAGATTCGCGCCGCCCATGATTGCTCCCCACAGCGAGAACACCGATTCCCACGCTGCTTGGGCGTCGACGGCATTGGCAGCGTTGACGTTCGACGATCGATACGGAACGCCATAGCGCCGAGCCATCTGTCCACCGAGCAGCGCCGACTTCATGAACTCGGGGGTGCCGAACGCCGGTGAACCTGACTTCATGTCGACGTTCGACGTGAATCCGCCATACATGACGGGAGCACCCGGCCGTACAAGTTGAGCCAGCGTCATACCAGCGAGCGCTTCGGCGTTCTGCTGTACGACCGCCCCGACCACGGTCACGGGTGCCATCGCTCCAGCGAGGGTGAATGGCGTAATCACCGAGATCTGGTTGTGTTCGGCGTAGGTGATGATTCCTTGACACATTGGATCGTCGAGCCGCAGCGGTGACGAGGTGTTGATGATTGTGAATATTGACGGTTCGCGCAACAACGTGTCGTGGTCAACCCCGCGGGCGATGCGAGCCATTTCGAGCGTGTCGAGGTTCCGTTCGAGTCCCAGGCTGTACGCGTTGATTGGTTTGTCACTCAGTGTGAGCAGGTCGTAGGTGGCATGCAAATGCCGAACCGATGGGTGAATGTCGGCTGGTTCGACCGGGTACCCGCCGTGGACCTGGATGGCGTTGAGGTGCTGGCTTAGCCGCACCAGGTTCTGAAAGTCGTCGTTGTTGCCGGTTCGGCGTCCACCTGCGAGGTCCGATGCGTTGGGTGGACTCGCAACTGCGCTGAAGACCACATTGTCGGCTCCGAAGCGAACGGTTCGGTTCGGCTCGCGGCTGTGGAGTTGAAACTGAGCTGGGCACGTCGCGATGGCGTGCTCGACCATCTCGGGATCGAACCGCACTCGGATTGGGTCGCCAGTCGACTCGGTGCCCAACGTTGCGCCGGCAGCGATGAAGTGGGCGCGAGCTGCTGGGTGCAACACATCGATGCCAACATCGCTCAGCACGGTGAGCGACGCTTGGTGAATCGCTTCGACCTCGTCGTCAGACACGGCTCGTGTCGGCTCGAAGGCCCGTCGATGTTGACGTGAAGCGGGTTGGTCCAGCGCGGTGGCTGCCGATGCCGCGGTCGCGGCTCGGCCCCCTTTGCGTCGACGTTTGGGTTCACTCACGCCGTTGCGACTCGGGCTCGTCGATGCACGACGAAAGTATGACCCAAATTGATGGCACGAGTTGTCCTTGGCAGTTCGGATTTACACGATCGGGTTCTTGTAGGTGTCGAGGTAGGTGATCTCTGACACGGGTGGTCGCTTTGCCGGCTTGAAGTCGGTTCCGACGGTGTAGGCAACAGGCAGAAGCCCGGCTTGGGTCATGTGGTCGGGGATCCCGAGCAGCTCGGCAGCCTCAGCCTCGGCGCCAAGGTGCAGGGTGGTGTAGCAGCTGCCAAGTCCACGGCTGCGAAGCGCGAGCTGGAAGCTCCACATCGCCGGAATGATTGAGCCAAGAAGCCCCGCTGCGGCGCCGGTTGAGTTGTCTTCGAGGCGACCGATGATGAGCGGGATCACCAGCACCGGAACATCGCCAAGGCGTTGAGCTAGGAAGTTGGCCGAATCGAGTACTCGTCCGGTTTGGTCGTCGTTGTTTGAGTCTGCCGCTGCAGCAGCCAGGTAGTCGCCACCGACACGTCGGTACATATCGGCGAGTGCTTCTTTCTTGTCAGCGTCACGCACCACCATCCAGCGCCAGCCCTGCCGGTTCGATCCGGTCGGCGCCTGCACGGCAAGGTCGAGACACTCAAGAAGCACGCCGTCGGGCACATCACGGTCGAAGTCGAGGCGCTTGCGAACCGCCCGAGTGGTCGAGAGAAGCGCGTCGGTTTGTGCGAGATCAAAGTCCATAGCGACACTCTTGCACCATGGCGCCGGTCCAACACAGACGAGATCACGCGCCGATCTGAGACCGGTCGCAAACGGTTGGCACCCCGGCGAGACCGAGCGGTTTGGACGCTCGGTCTCGCCGGTCTTCTGAGTGCGTGTGCAATCAGCCCATGGCCGCAATCTCGATGACCTCGACGGTTCCGTCATCATTCGCGACGATGGGGTTGGTCTGCGCCAGCGCGACTGCGGCAGCATGGTCGGGTGCCGAAACGATGGCAAAGCCGCTGACCTGGCCGCTCGAGTCAACCGTTGACGATGCCGACACCGTGCTGGCCTGACGAGCCTGTCCGCCCGGGTTCACCATCGACTCGCCCAGCGAGCCGTACCAACCACCCCATGCTTGGGACATTGCCGCGCCGCCTGCTTCGTCGGTTGGGTAATCGCCGGTGAAGTGGAACACCATCAGGAAGTTGGTCATGAGTATCTCCTTGTACGAGGGGCCGTGTGCCCCTTTCGTACTCATGACTCCGCGCCCGTCACGTTTCGACAGAAATCTTCGAGGTTTCTCAGAATTTCTCGGAAATGTTGTGCCAGCCCGCGGCCCAGTGCCCTGAGAATGCCGGTTCAGGCAGATAGTCCTGCTGGTGAGGTTTCGAGCACACCGTCGACGATCGTGACCTGTCGGTCGCCGAATTCGAGCACCCGGTCATCGTGGGTGACGATGATCGCTGCAACACCACGACCTTTGATCTCGCGTCGTAGGAGATTCATGACTTGCTGACCGAGCTCAGAGTCGAGGGCCGATGTCGGTTCGTCGACGAGGACGAGCGAGGGATCGTTCATCAGAGCCCGTCCGATTGCAACTCGCTGTTTCTGGCCGCCGGAGAGCTGCGACGGCAGGTTGCCAGCCCGGTCGCCGAGGCCGAGCTCTTCGAGCAGCTGGTCGGCTCGGGCTTTGGCATCGGCGTCGACGCGAGCACCGCCAAACTGGCGGACCACGAGCAAGTTCTCGCGAGCGGTCAGGAACGGAACGAGGTTCACCGACTGGAACACAAAGCCGACTTGATCGCGACGGAAGCGTGCCAGCGCCTTGTCGTCGAGGTCGGTGATCTCGGTCCCGCCGACCTTCACGCTGCCTGATGTCGGGCGTAGCAACGCGCCGGCGACGGTCAACAGGGTGGTCTTGCCAGAGCCGGACGGCCCAACGAGGATCAACATCTCGTCATCGGCAACGGTCAGATCGACGTCGTTGAGCGCGACGACCTGCTGGTCATCGGTACCGTAGACCTTGCGAGCTTTGTGCATTTCGAGTGCGGCCATGGTGTTATCCGATCGCTTCGGCGGGGTCGATACGCAGGATTCTGCGCAGAGTGAACAGGCTTCCGAGTAGTGAAGTGACGATGACGCCAACCCCGATCTGGGCGAGGCGTGCGGGAACCAGTCGCACTGGCAGATCGTCAGGAAGCAGGCTGGTGAACCCAAGGCTCAAACCGAAACCGGCTGCCAACGCGATCACGCTCACGCATACCGCCTGAGCTGATATGCCTGCGAGCAGGTCTTTGGTGCGAGCTCCCAGTGCTTTGAGCACGGCATAGAGACCGACCCGTTCGAGGGTGATGAGCGCGAAGAACAGCGCAACAACCAGCAGGGTGACGACGAAGGTCACGCCGATGATTCCCTCAAAGGTGCTCGATTGCTGCTGTACGACTGGAAGCGAGTCGACGACTTCGGTCGCCGTGGCAGCGGTAATTCCTGGGGTGCCGGCGACGGCGGCCTGAAGATCGGCGAGCGAGTTGCCCGCGGCTGGCTCAAGGACGAGTGCCTGCTCGACGCCGGCCGGCAGCAACGCTGCCGCATTGCCTTTCTGCACGATGTCGCGCCATCGAGTTGACGAAAGCCAGACAGTCGGCGAGCCCAGGCTGAGGTCGTCGACGATGGTCGTGACGACGGCGGGCTCTGCGGTTGGCCCAAGACCGATCAGGTCGCCAACCTCCACGTTCTGCTGATCGGCGAGTGCCTTGTCGATGACGGCGCTCTCTGCCGATGGGCGGGGGATTGTTGCGGTTGCGATGTCATGGCCGAACAAGACGATGTCGACGACGGTGCCGTCTGCCAGGCTCGCCGTCGATACGACCTGATTCAGGCTGCCGATATCGCCGGTTGCTGGATTGCTGCTGAGCGCAGTTCGGGCTTCGGGCCCCACCCGAGAGCGTTGGATCAGAAGTTCGCTGTCGTCGGCAAAGACCAAAAGGCGGTCCTCGTGCGCGCGATACGGGCCGGTCTGGTTCAGTTCAAGCCCATCGAGGAAGCCGCCGAGGATGACGAGCAACACCACGAGCAGGGTGAGAGCACCGCCAACGGGGACAAACCGAGCAGGTTGGCGAAACAACTCTTTAAGGGCGATACCCATCAGATGCCTCCGCTACGGGTCGCTTCGATTGGATCGATCGCCAGTACCCGGCGCACAGCCCCCATCGAAGCGAGTAGTCCGAGGACGACGATGGCGCCGACCGACAGAACAGTCGGCAGCGGCCGTAGTGCTGCGCCGAAGACGTCACGCGAAGCGGACAGGAGCAGCGCAGTCACCGCAACGCCAATGATTGCACCCAACCCGACGACGGCGATCACCTGAAGCAGGACTGAGCGAACGATGTCCGCAGAGCTTGCGCCGACAGCTCTGAGCAGAACAAGCGAGTCCTTCTTTTGTACGGTCAGAATGAGGAAGAACACGCCGGTCACGATGGTGACGACGATGTAGAGCAGCAGGTACAAGATGTTGAACGACTGGGTGATCTGGCTGACCCCGGGCAGTTCGTCGACGGCGGTATTGCGATCGAGCGCCTCGACGCCGTCGACGGCGTTGGTCACGGCGGCGGCGACGGTCGCTGGATCTGCGCCGTCGTTGACTTCGACTCCGATGAGCGATGGCGAGACGGGTATGGGGCGCCCGGCACGAGCTTGGGTGGCGAGGGTGAAGTCGTCGAAGCGGACATAGAGCGTTTGAAGCACGTTGAACGCCGCGTCGTCGGCGATACCTACAACGGTGAAATCGACGTCTTCGATGCGAACCTGGCGGCCAACGTCGATCGTTTCGTCAAGCGACGAACCGCTGAACAGCGCCTCGCCGGGTGCGCTCGGTAGACGTCCTTCAGAGATGTCGCGAGGTACCGAGGGGCCGGCAGGGTCACCACCCACGAGTTGCACGTCGATCTCACCGGTGGAGGTTGTGCCGGTGAATACGCTTAGCCCGATCGGGGCAACGGCGGACACTCCTTCAACCGCAGCAACGGCATCGAGGGCAGACACCGGAACCACACTGGTTGCTGGGTTGCGGCGAGCAAGAGCGTCGTACACAAGCACATCTGCTGACGACGAGTCGAGGCCACCGGTTAGACCGCGGGTCAACGTGCCGGCGACAGCCTGAAAGAACAGCAACAAGATGACAAGAAGCGCAACCGCGCCGCTGAGCAAGGTGAAGCGGCCGATCGATCGGCGAATTTCTTTGAGAGCAACGAACACGAAAACCTTTGCACCGCAGACCATCTATTTGAGAGCCGAGGCGGGTTGACAGTGTGGGCGATACACACTCTGTATCCACAGCTGAGTCGTTGTTTCGGGTGTTCAGACGTGTGAATCTGGTCACCGTTGTTGACGGGTGCACCGTCGAGGGAAGATAGATAGCGGGAAGCCAAACGTGGGCCGCTCACCGCGTGAACAACCTCATTCACGTGACGTGATGGACCACGTTCGATGCGATCAGGGCGGTGATCTCGTCTTCGGTGAAACCGAGCTCGACGAGTACTTCTCGACCGTGTTCGCCCAGCAGCGGGGCATGTCGCCGCACGCTGGTCGGGGTTTCGCTGAAACGAGCGGCTGAGGGGATCACGCGGTAGTCGCCAGCGTGAGGATGTGTTGCCAGCGGGAGCTCGTCGATCAGATCATCGAGGGTCGCTGCACCGGTCGCTGGGATGTCCTCGGCTGAACAGAACCGAAGCCACTCATCGGTTGTTCGACTCGCGAGGATCGACGCCACATCGCGGTACAGACTGTCGGCGTTCGCGATCCGCTGCGTGCGGCTGCTGATGCGCATGTCGTCGAGCAGGTCGGTGCGTTCGCCGGCGATGAACAGCTTGCGATAGTGGTCGGCACTGTACGGAAGCACGTTGATCCACCCGTCAGATGTTCGTTGCGGGCGTCGTTCAGGGGTCAAGATGCGCGAGTACCCAGGCTCTGTCTGACGGGGCTCGGTGATTGCGCCGGCGCCATGTTCAACAAGCAGGAACGACCGCATGACGTCGACCATGGGTACCTCGATGCGCTGGCCCTCACCAGTTCGAGCGCGGTGGTACAACGCAGCGGTGATCGCTGATGCGATGGCCATGCCACAAACCTTGTCGGCGATGAGCGTCGGCACAAGCATGGGGTCGTTCCCCTGCCGTTGAAAGAGATCCCCGATGCCACTAGCTGACTGGATGATGTCGTCATAGGCCGGCGCGTCGGCCTGCGGGCTGTCGGTCGGATATCCCTGCGCTTGACAGAAGACGACGTTGGGTTTCACGTCGATGATGTCGTCATACGTCAAACGCAAGCGACCAAGTGGGCCCGGACGCAAGTTGGTTACGACCACGTCTGACGTCGCGGCCAGACGAAGGGCAACATCTCGGCCAGCATCGGATTTGAGGTCGAGGGACACACTCCGCTTGTTGCGCATGAGGTTCATGGACACACCCGACATGTCACGTATCGCGCCGGCGCCCATGTATCGGTTGGTGTCGCCTGAGCGATCTTCAATCGCAATGATGTCGGCTCCGAGGTCTCCGAGCATTTGTGTTGCGAGTGGCCCCATGATCACCGATGTCAGGTCGAGGATCTGCACGCCGCTGAGTGGCCCAGCAGAGACATTTGGCCCGGTCACGCGGGCGCCGAATCTGGCTCGATACCAAGCGCTTCGAACGCGGTCGCTCGAGCCCACTTGTAGTCGGCTTTGCCGTTTGGGCTGCGGAAGAGGTCGTCGACCCGGACGATCTGCTTGGGCAGTTTGTATCCCGACAAGGTGGACCGCAGGGACTCGATGATCTCGGCATCAGACAGGGTTGACGTCGGCCGAATCTGCACAACAGCGGTGACAGCCGCACCCCACTTGGCATCGGGCACACCGACGACGTTCGCGTCAATGACATCGTCGAGCAGCTTCAGAGTCTCTTCAACCTCTTCGGGATAGACCTTCTCACCGCCGGTGTTGATCGATACCGAACCTCGACCGAGCAGCGTGACCGTGCCGTCGGCATCGATGGTCGCCCAGTCGCCTGGCACTGACCATCGGCTTCCGTTGATCTCTCGAAATGTCTCGGCTGATTTGATCGGGTCGCCGTAGTAGCCGATAGGGATCGGCCCACCGACGGCTAGAAGCCCGCGGTCATCGGATCCAGGTTCGACCCGGCGTCCGTCTTCGGTGAAGACCGCCGCATTGGGGCCGAGGGCGAAGGTTGCCGTCTCGGTGTCTGATCCGTCACCGGCCGCAGACTGCTTTGCCGCGAACCCTACGCCTTCACTTGATCCGAGTGAGTCGTTGCAGACCATTGCCGACCCGCTCGCCCGGGCGTGTGCGATGAGTCGGTCCTTTACCGGTTGGCTCCACATCACTCCTGACGATGTGATGCCGCCAAGTGAGGTCAGGTCATAGGGCTTGCCGGCCGAAGCTGCCTCGTCGAGGGCTTCGACCATGGGGGTGCAAAACACGTCCCCGACGATTGAGGCAGACGTCACCCGCTGTTCTTGTACGACCGTCCAGAGCTCATGAGGGTCCAGGCTGCGGCTGGTCAAGGTGAGGATTGAACCGCCGAGATACAAATTGAACAGCGCCCCGATTCCGGACGTGCCGTGCATGAGAGGCGATGCGGCGAGTTGTCTTGGCGTGAAGCCCGCGTCGGCAATCCGATCGACCATTGCCGGGACCTCATCGAGGTCCGCTGCGCCGCGAAGACCCCATTGCAGGAAGTACCGCTGGGTGAGCGCAACCAAATGCTGATGTGGCCACATGACACCCTTCGGATGCCCCGTGGTCCCGCCGGTGTAGAGAATCCATAGGTCGTTCCCGGATCGATCAATGCGTGGAGCAGGCGACGATGCGTCGATCAGCGCGTGGTGGTCGACAGCCCAACCTGGGACCGTGTCGCCGCCGACCTGAATCCACAAACGGACGTCGGGAAGCTGGCCGCGGACCGCGTCGAAGCGTTCGGCAAGACTGTGATCGAAGAACACCGCTTTGGCATCGCTGTTGTCGATGAGGTACCGAAGCTCGGCCTCGACGTAGCGGTAGTTGACGTTGCACGGCGCGGCCCGGACCTTGAAGGCCGCAAACTCGGCTTCGAGGTATTCGTTGCCGTTGTAGAGCGCGCACGCCACGTTGTCGCCAGGACCGATACCTACCTCGTTCAGTGCGCCTGCCAGACGTGCTGAACGCTGCTCAAACTCGGACCAGCTGCGACCGACGCCACCGCACCACAAGGCCTGGTTATCACCCCGGTGATCGGCGATGGCCTCCCACGCGCTCGCCAAGTTCATGCCATCGACAGTTGCCATTCGCTCAGGTTTGCACACCGCACTCACACCGCGCGCATGGGGACAAGCACCGTGTCGTGGTCAGGAGTTGGCTGACTTCGAACCATACGATCGGGTTCGGTACTATTGACGTATCACGACACCCGGCCAGGACCAGTTCGACACCGCTGCATCGAGCGTCGACTTCTCGCGATACGACCAGGTTGACAAGCAGGCATACAACTTGGCGTCATCCGCCGATGACCCCGATGCGTTCGATGAGGGCTTCCAGCTCGCGACCTGCGACCTGTCCGCCTACCTGCGCGGCGACGCGACCGCAAAGGCGGCGTTTGTGGCCGACTTGCATCACGCGATGGCCGATATCGGTTTCGTGATCCTGACCGGCCACGGCGTGGCCCCCGACCTGTACCGCCGAGCAGAACAGTGGGTCGAAGACTTGTTTACAACGCCGTCGCTCGGCCGCAAGCTCGAGTTCCGAGCGGCTCGTCACGGAGCCGTCAGCGAGGGCTACTTCCCGGTACGCGAGACCAGCCAGATTCACCCTGACATGGTCGAAGGATGGGTCTTTGGTCGTCGGGCATTCGACTTGGGCGATACCCCCGCCAGCGGTACCACAGGCAGCGCGGCCACCGATCGGGCTTGCTCGACATCGGTTGCTGACTTCTGGCCCGATCCCACGTTCGAGCCGCTATTTCGTGAGCTCATCAATGCCCACGTTCCGCTGTTTGCACCGATCATGTCGGCCATTCTTGAGGGCCTCGGATGTGACCCCGCGCACTTTGCTGGCCGCATGCAGCGGCCACATTTCGGCCAGCGTCTGAACTGGTATCCACCGATCACCGACACGGATTCAACCAGCGGCGCCGGCCGGCTGCTCGGCCATGAGGACATCGACCTGTTTACGTTGCTTCCCGCACCGACCGTCGAAGGTCTCGAAGCGTTGCACCGCAACGGGAAGTGGGTCCGCCTGCGGGCTCCCGAAGGGTCGATCATTGTGAATACTGGCGACTATCTCGCGCGAATTTCCAACGACATCTTGCCCTCGACAACGCATCGGGTCAGCCCACCGGCCGACCCCGCTGATCAGGCGAAGGGTCGGGTGAGCTTCCCGCTCGCGGCGTATCTGCCACCCGATGATGTGCTCGAAGTGCTCCCCGGCATTGCGAACCCGAAGTACGAACCGATCAAGGTCGTCACGTTCCACACGGCGACGACCGCCAAGTTCTACGGCGACGACTACGCAGTAGTCGAGTAGTCCGTTCCCCGGTCTCGTTGGCCGTCCCCAGTGCGTTTTGTGGTGGACTGTCGTGCAGCCAAAGACCGGAGTGACTCATGCTGAACCGACTCGACGACTATCCGATTCACCAGACCTCCGAGCCCCTGGCCCATCCGGCCACATCCGACGCGAACTTCTATGACCGAACCTGGTTTAACGGCTACTCGGCTGACGCAAGTCGCTATTTCGGCGCAGGCTTGGCCGTCTACCCACATCGTGGAATCATCGACTGCGCGTTCAGCACCGTCGAAGCTGATGGCCGCCAACATTGCTTCTTTGGATCAGCGCTGGCCCCACAAGAACGCACCGACACAACCGTCGGGCCGTTCCGTCTCGAGATCATTGAGCCGCTGCGCCAGGCGCGACTCATTCTTGATGACAACGAAACCGGGTTGGCATGCGACATGACTTTTTCGGCCCGCACGTCGGCCTTGCAGGAAGCACGTCAGATCTTGTGGCACGGCACGCAGCGGACAATGGACGCGACCCGGTTTGCTCAATTCGGTTGCTGGCAGGGAACGGTCAGCACACCCGACGGCGATTTCACGATTGACGAGCAGAACTGGCACGGCACCAAGGACCGGTCATGGGGGGTGCGGCGAGTCGGAGAGCGGGTGCAGCTCGGTGCCCCGAAGCCGTTCAAGAGTTTCTTTTTTCTGTGGGCTCCGCTCATTTGGGAAGACCACGTGTCACATGCTGTTTTCTTCGACGGCGCTCGCGGCGAGGCGCTAGTACGCGAAGGCTTGACTGCGCCACTGTTCCACTCACCCGACGAGATCCCGGACGAGCTGGCCGACGTGGCAACCCCGATGGGTGCCGCCGTCCACCGGGTGACCTATCACCGCGGCACTCGGCTGGCTTCACAAGCCGAGGTCGATCTGATCGATGTATATGGGGTAACCCGCACGATCACGCTCGACCCCAAACTGCGCTTCCACATGAAAGGACTCGGCTACGGGCACCCCGAGTGGCCCCAGGGTGCATGGAAGGGCGAACTCGCGATCGGCGGTGAGAGTTTCGACCCCACCGATCTTGACCTTCTTGCACCCGAGAACCTGCATGTGCAACAGATCTGCGTCGCGACTGACGGTACCCAGACGGGTATCGGTGCTCTGGAGCAGATCGTCGTCGGTCCCTACGAACCTGCCGGGTTCACCGATTTTCTCGATGGCGCTTCTGGTTAGCCGTCTCCGACGACAACAAACGCGCACTACTCGCCGCCGACTGACGAGCCTGCGACGAGTAGCGTTGGCGACTGGTTGCCCGCAATTCGGTTAGCGGTGAATGCCGCAGGTCTTGATCCGCAGGGTGTTGCATAGGTCGGCGATAGCCGCCCGCGGGCCGCACCAGTCAAGGTCCGGCCGGATAGCGCACGGATGAGGATGGACACAGATCGTTGGTCCTGCCGGTAAGCGAATGGCTGAACACAGCACGGTCGATTTCGTCGACGTCGCCACGTCCCAGCACTCGCCGGTCTGGATCAGACACGCTGCGCTGGACGCGTGTGCGGTCAGCACCGCTGGCTGTGTGGCCACGTCCCAGCACTCGCCGGTCTGGATTAGACACGCTGCGCTCGACGCGTTCGCCGTCAGCACCGCTTGCGGTGTAGCCACGTCCCAGCAGTCGCCGGTCTGGATCAGACACGCTGCGCTCGACGCGTTCGCCGTGAGAACCCCTTGCTGAGGCGCCGGCTCGTCTGCTGATGCTTGCGGAGCGCTCAAAACAAACAGGCTGGCCAGCATGAGCAGCGCTGCAAAGACAATGGCGCTGATCTTGAGCGAAGGTTGGGTGGGTTGAGCGGATGTGTATTTCGACCTCATGGGGGCCTCACGTTCTGACAAGTGGGTGATTCGAGATCAAAACTAGGGATGGGCACATCTACTGTCTGTAAGTCACTTGATCCAAATTGGGTACGCGTGGGGTATGTGGCAGGTCAGGGTCTTCTCAGGGGAAGCCCTGATTGTGGCTCAAGGCTTCGAGAACGTGCCATTTGTTGAGGAGGATTCTGGCGGGCGACAAGGGATCGGCGCGCATCGGGGCGACCGTGACTGGGTTGCACAAAACGGCTTTGGGTTCGCACCGGTGCTGTTTGCTTCCGGGCAGTTCGTTGCTGATCCCGACGATCCGAATGTCGAGTATCTCGCAGGGCTTCCTGAAGGAAGCCGACTGGCGTGGGAAGCGGCCCTATGGGGCGACGAGGTTGAAGATGGCCCGAACGATCCGTTGTCCTGTTTCGGTCAAGCTGAGCGCGAAGTGTTTGGCTTTTTTGACGATCTAGAAGACGCCTACTTTCAGTACATCGCTCGTGTCGAGAGTGATCCACAGTCCGTTGCGCTCGATCGCGAATGGTCGGCATGCATGCGCGCAAGCGGATTCGAGTTCGATGACACTCGCGAGCTACTCGCAGCCGTTGCTGAAAACGTCAATCAGGTAAGTCCTGCACTACAGATCGAGCTTGCGGCAGGCGACACTGCGATCTCATTCGAGGGTGACCCAGTCTTTGATCCAGATCTCGTTGCTCAGGCTCAAGACGAAGAAGTTCGAATGGCGCTTGCCGAGTTCGACTGCTCGCTTGAGCAACAACAGGCTCGTCAAGACATTGACTTCCGGTATCAGCAGCAAATGGTCGACGAGAACTTCGAGGCCTTATCGGCCTGGAACAACTGAAGTCTGGGCAGGCGGCCCGTCGACGAGGCTCGCCGGTCGCGGGTTGGATTGTCCGGTAACTTCGCCGCCATGGCATTTGAGACCGTGACCGGGTACTGCTGGCCGCAATCGACCAAGGTCGGTGAGACGGTTGATCTGCACATCTCGTCGGCTGGCGGTCGAGCGACGTCGATCGAGGTGGCCCGTGTCGGAGGCGAACGAACCGTCGTTCTCTCGGTTGATTCGATTGCCGCCGCAGAACATCTAACGCCCGCCGATGCAGCGTCTCACGGATGTGGCTGGCCGGTTGCATTTCGCCTTGAGGTCAGCCCCGATTGGCGGTCGGGGTACTACGAAGTGGTCTTGTCCATCGATGTTGATGGACGGACTCGTTCGAGTCACGCGTTCTTTGTTGTTCGCCCAGATCCAACGACCACGACCGCGCGCATGTTGCTAGCGCTTGGGACCAATACCTGGCATGCGTACAACGACTTTGGTGGCCCCAACCTCTACACGGGAGGTACGCAGGTTTCGTTGCAGCGACCAATGGCTCGCGGCTACTTGGCCAAACCTGACGGGGCTGGTCAGCGGGTCACATCGCTGTTTCCTCCCGACGAGCAGTCGGCGTCGCACGTTGGGTACAACATCATGAACCACTTGTCGCCCTATGCCGGGTCGGCGGGGTGGCCGAATTGGGAGCTTCCGTTCGTTCGGTGGGCCGAGCTTGCGGGCTTCGAGCTAGATGTGGTCACGAACCCGGATCTCGAAGACCATCCGGATCTCCTCGGTTCGGACTCGCCGTACAACCTGTATCTGTCAATCGGTCATGATGAGTACTGGTCGGGAGCGATGCGGGACACGGTCGAGGGGTTTATCGGCCATGGCGGCAATGCTGTCTTCTTCTCGGGAAACACCGCGTTTTGGCAGGTCCGTCATGAGGCTGAAACACCTCAAGGGCCGGCAGCAACGATGGTCGCTTACAAGGGAGCGTTCAAGCGGGATCCGGTGTTCGACACAGATCAGCAGGCATCGCTGACCACGATTTGGTCCGACCATTTGCTTGATCGCCCGGAGAACCATATGACCGGAGTGAGCTTCGCCCGAGGCGGCTATCACCGCATCGGCAAACGAGTCACCAGGGGCGCTGGCGGTTACACAATTCACCGCGCTGGCCATTGGATCTTTGACGGAACGGGGCTTGACTACGGCGACGTATTCGGAGCCGACGCCACCATCGTTGGCTATGAATGTGACGGGTGCGATTTCACGTATCGCGACGGCCTGCCGTATCCGACCGGCGCTGACGGCACACCAAAGAACTTCGACATTCTGGGCACGGCACCAGCAGCGCACTTCACACGTTCCACGGCGTCGCGACCGCCGGCAGACGGCGTGCCCGCTGAGGATGAGTTCATTGCCTCACGACTGTTCGGCACTCGTGACGTCGAGTCTGTCAACCGCATCGCCCACGGTCACGCCGTGCTCGGCAGCTACGTGTCGTCCGGCGGTGGCACCGTGATCACCTCAGGAAGCACCGACTGGGTGTGGGGTTTGGCGGAACGTGACGCACAGGTCGAACAGGTGACCCGGAACATCTTCACTCGGCTGGGCTGATTGATCAAGTGACAGTGCAGAACCGGGTAAGAACCCCTTAAACACTGCGTCGGCAACGTCTCGCTCGGGCTACGCAACGTCATAGTGCACGCATGCAACCGACTTCCGTTTCGTTTCGAAAGACGCTCGCCGCGTGCCTCGCTGCCATGGCTCTTCTGGCAACCGCATGTGGCGGTAGCGAGGCATCTGACAGCGCCGACGACGGCTCGCCCGCAGCGGTGGACGCTGGCGGAGCCACTGCCACGGTCGGTACTGAACTACCGACTACCCAAGCTCTGGCCGTCGATCCGTCCGAACCTTCAGCAGATGCGACGGCTGCAGTCGTCGCCGATGTGGCACAGCCATCCGGGGACGATGCGTCGGTAGAAGACACCATCGCTGAGCCGGGCGGTTCGGCCGCTGATGGCGAACCGGCGAGTGCCGGTGATGTCGACGACAGCGACGCTGCGTCCGCGGTCGACAGCAGTGGCAGCGAGTCCAGCACACTGACAAGTTCGGCCAACATCGCTGGCGACACAACTGCGGGGATCCAAGCGGCCCAGTGGTCCTCGAACGTGAGCATCTCGTGGGCCAGCGGCTCGATCCAGTGGGCGAGCGATGGGCTTCCGTCTCACGAAGTTGCTGACGTCTATGCGATCCCTGAAGGACCCGGTCAGCTCGTAGCGACACCCGCTGCGGAGGTCGTGACAGCGACCCCAGTTGATGTCACGATTCCCCTCAATCCGGTCTGGAGCGAGACGCCAACAGATACGCCACTCGGCACGATCGGTGTGATGGTGAGCGGGGCGGTGTTGTTCAACGACTACGAAGGAGACCAAGTCACGGTGGCGCTCGATGACAACTTCGTCGTCGATGGAGCTCCTTTCGTAGACGCCTGCAATGGGCACCCGGTTGGCTTTGGCGGGTCGTATCACTACCACGGCGTGCCGTATTGCATCACCGACGCTGTCGATACAGCTGGTCAGCACTCGACGATCATCGGACTGCTGCTCGACGGGTTCCCGATCTATGGACCGAACGACGTTGACGGAGCTCGGGTAACGAACGCTGACCTCGACGAATGCGGGGGCCACGTTGGTCCGACCCCTGAGTTCCCGGACGGGATCTACCACTACCACTTGACCGACGACGAAGCGCCGTACTCAATCGATTGCTTTCACGGCGAGATCGACGCGTCTTCCATGCAGCGTGGCGGTGGCGGACAGGGCCCTCCTGGCGGACAGGGTGCCGGCGATCGTCAAGCGCCGGCCGAAGGTGGTGGCGCCGCTACCGATCGAGGAGGGCCTCCAGGGGGACTGCCTGACTTTGGCCAAGCAGCCGCTGCTCTTGGCATTTCCGAACAGGAGCTGATCGATGCACTTGGTACGCCGCCGGACCTCGCTGCTGCAGCGACGACACTCGGGATTTCGCTCGACGAGTTGACTGCCATCCTTCCGCCTCCGCCGGGTGGCTGAGGCGAATCGGTACCTGGTGGCGAGAGAGTAAGCAGTGGCGTTGTCTGCCCGAGTGTGGCGCATGATCTCTCAGGTAGCTGGCGTGGGTCTGGTTCTCACCGTTGCTGTCGGGGTTTGGCTGGTTTCGTGGCCGCCCGACGAGCCGCCTGCTCCAGCGCTTCCTGACATGGCGACGCAGTTCTCGCTTGACCTGAAGATCATCGGCGAGGTCGATGCTGATCCGGTGTTCGTCGTCGAACAGCGAGCGCAACCGAACTACAGAATCTTTGCGTTCGACCCAATCAGCGGTGAACAACAGACGATCTATTCGGTACCTGAATCGTCGGTGATTCAAGGTCTGGCACTCAGCCCAGACAGGTCAACCCTCGCTGTGGCATATGCAGACAACTACGGGGTGGACGGAAACCAGCTGGTCATGCTCGACGTTGCGTCGGGTGAAATTGAGTCGATTACGACAGCTCAACTGGGCCACTGGCTGGTTGATCTCGTATGGGCCCCAGGTGGCGACGAGGTATACGCCACCGAGGTCGTCAACGCTGACGATGGTGAGCGACTCAGCGTCGTTGGAATCGACGCGAGCTCCGGCGAGGAAACAATGCGGGCCGACAACGCCATGAATCCGGCGCCGACTGGTGACGCCGTGCTCGTGCTCGATGTGGGCCAGCAGAATGCTCGAAGCTTGATCCGCAACGTCGCGGCGGACGGGTCCGACGCGAACCTCGAGGTGAGCGAGGGTCTCGTAGATCTGGATCACCTGTTGTACGACGCAGAGGCCGATGTGGCCATCGTTGCGGTGCTGAAAGGTGCCGATTCGTCGGGCGTCGCTCTTGGGGCTCAAGCCGATGCCCACGGCAGCCACGATGTTGTTTCCACCTGGTGGGCTGGATCTGTCGCCGGTGGTCAATCCTCGTCGATCGGAAGCGAACCCGACAGCGACGTCGTGTACGACGCGGTGATCTCGGGGGACTGGATCGTCAGCGTGACGGGTGAGGGTCTCAGCTTTGAAGATGTCGGAATCGCTTCGGGCGATCCGAAGTTCGAGCCACGTCTCGTTGATGTGGTGTTCTCGAGGGCCCTGAGGTTCGTCGCTGGTTGAGTGACTGTGGTCAGCCGGTGGTGCGGGTGGTGCGGGCACACCGTTCATCGAGCTGCTGGAGGGCTTGGCGCAGCTGACGTTCTGATTTGCGTTTGAGTAATGGCGCCGCCGGACGAGCCCACGGTGCGAGCTCAACGCCGATCGTGAAGTCAACACTACTTCCGCTGCCGAAAGGTGTGATCTCGACATGCTCGGCCATTGAGCGAATCAAGCCGATGTTGATATCGACGACAGTCATGCCCCAGCGCCGGCCCGGTTCCCATTCGGTGATCTTTTCTTCGACTTTGAATTGGTCCTGGTGGACAAAGCGGATCGAGTTGAGCCCGTGTGGCTCGTGCGAGATGTAGTTGCACGCTTTGAAGCCCGGAAACCACTCGGTCCAGGTCTCGCACTCCGCAAAGTGTGCCCAGACCGCTTGTGGGTTGGCGGCGAGTTCCGCTTGCACGTTGATCGTGATCGGTGCGGTGGCGATCCACTCGGTGGAGCGTTCGGTGACAGTCATGGGACCTCGCATGTAGGGGGGGGATAGAACTGAACGTGTTCATAACCATAACTGAACTCGTTCAGGTAGCCAACAATGCTGGTAGATTGCGCCCGATGTCACACCAGTGTCGAACGAAACCGGCGCGACGGCGGTGAAGCAACCTGCACAGGTCGAGCCGGGTGCCACGTCGCTGCCCAAAGGTGAGCGGACGGCGTTGCGGATTCGCGACTGCGCCGCTGAGTTGTTCTTCGATCAGGGCTACGACAAAACCACGGTCGCAGCCGTAGCCCAGCGTGCAGACACGGCGACCGGCACCGTGTTGCTCCACTTTGGATCGAAGGCGTCACTAGCAGCCGCTGCCTTTGGGGCCGAGGTGCGCATCGTCGTTCGTCAGCTCGCATCCGACCTCTCAGGAACCTCGGCGCAACAGGATCTGCACGACCTCGTTCAGGGTCTGCTCGAGTGGTACGCCGCTCACGACCGAGTCGTCGCCGCGCTCTTGAAAGAGTCGCTGTTCGACCTCGATGGCGGAAACGGCGAATATGACGAGACAGTCGATGCAACGATGTCACTCTTCAGTGGCATTTTGGCGTCGCATGTCCCGGCACTGACGGCCGAACGTTCGGCGCTACTCGGCCAAGCACTTGTCGCCCACTACCTCGTCGTCCTCCTGCGTGGGTTCAGAGGTGCCTACCACTGCATCGACGATCAAGTTGCGCACTTCGATGCTCTCGTCGATGCGCTGATCAACCCCCTAGCGCACCACGATCAATCTGCACGAGGGGTGTAGCCGAGCAGGTCACCTTGTGTGATGTAGCCGGACGTGATGACGCGACAAATCACGCCTCCGGTTCCACGCATGGCAGCGGCTGCTCCGTCGCCGATCGTGTCGTCAAGTAGCCGACATGGCGCGGCCCGCCGGACTACCTCGAGCACGCATGTGTTCGTCTCGAACCGCGTGCCTGGCGCACACGGCAACAGGTCTCCCTCGACCGTGATGTTGCGTCGGGTGAGCAGCGGATCAATCGTGCTTCCGAGTCGCTCCGATGCGGCCGAGATCATCGCGGTTGACTGCAGGCTTACGTGGCGATGGCGTGATGTGGCGTAACGGTCACCAACGATGCCGCCGCCGTCGAGCAATTCGATCGCAACCACGGGTCGCATGGGCAGGCGAGTGGCCGGGCTGATCTGCAACCCCACGACCGTCCACGGCGACACGGATTCAGGTGCCGTTCAGCTCAACAGCAGTTGCACGTACTGCATCGACGATTCGTGCATAGCCGGTGCAGCGACACAAATTGCCAGACAACCCGATGCGGATCTCCTCGTCGGTCGGAGCGGGGTTGCGCTCAAGAAGCGCCGCCGCCGACATCAACATGCCAGGCGTGCAGAACCCGCACTGCACCCCACCAGTCGTAAGAATGTTGCGTTGCAGGGCATGCATGTCGTCGGCAGAACCCAGGCCCTCGACCGTGGTGATCTCGCGGCCCTCTGTCTGCACTGCGAGGTAGCTGCACGAGTTGATCGGCTGCCCGTCGAGTAGCACCATGCACGCGCCGCATTCGCAATCGTCGCAGCCCTCTTTGGTTCCTGTTAGGCCCACCTCGGTCCGAAGCACGCTTGAGAGATTGCGGTCGATGTCGATCGTTGCCGGCCACGTCATGCCGTTGACCCGAAGATTCACTCGCTGGCTCATTGTGCTGCTCCGATTCCGAGTGCTCGATTGACTGGCACGGCGATTGTCTCGCCGCCGGCTCGCCGCGCTGCCGCATGGAATGCCCGCTGCGCCATGACCCCAACGGTGTGTCGGCGGTACCGGTCAGAAGCCCGCAAGTCGCTGATAGGCGACGCCTGCTCCGAAGCGATCGAGGCC
>CALDYC010000121.1 GCA_937941245.1 uncultured Acidimicrobiales bacterium
GGAAGCGCCTGGTCGACGTTGACGAAGCATGCCCAGAGGACCAGGAAGAACGGGGCAACCCCGACGGTGTAGAGCGTCCATTTTCGGTTCAGCCTCTTGCCGACAAACCACGCGGTCACCCAGATCGATAGGGCGGCGATGCCCCACATGATGGCAGGTTGAACCTTCGTGCTGTCACCATTGAGTCCTTCGCCGAAGTCGTCGGGCTCGGCGAAGGGTGAGTTGGTGAGCTCGATGTCGGACTCGGTTAGCTCGATGTCGTCTTCAACCTGCACATCGCCTTCAACCTGCACATCGTCGGTGGCGCCTGGATCGGTGACGTCTGCGTCGGTGGCAGCATTCGCGTCGATTGGATTACCGTCGGCATCGACCGTTGGATCGCCGTCAGCTGCGACGGCGTCGCTGATGACGACATCGGTGTCGGTCGCCGGCTCGGCATCGCTCTCGTCAGCGATTTCGTTTGCGGCGGCTTCGTCTTCGGCTCCGGAGCTGAGGTCGATTGGGCTCAGACTCTCGCCGCCCTCGCGCGGAATGGTTGGTGCCGGGTCTCCCACCAATTCCGCCTGCACGATGATTCGTTGACGAGCGCTGTACTTCGGGTGGCATGCGGTGAGCGTGAGCAGGTTTTCGCCCGACTCTTGGCCCAATACCCAGGTGTCGCTCGGACTCACAATAAAATGTCCGAGCACGCTGCCATCAGGGGCAATGTTCTCTTTCACTCGGTATTCAAAGGTGCCCTGAATGGTGGTCACGAAGATTGATGCGCCGGGTTCGAGCTCATCGATTCGATGAAATGGAGCCCCGTAGGTGGTGCGGTGACCGGCGATCGCTGAGTTGCCAGCCTGCCCCGGGTTTGGCGTGGAGCCGTAGTGGCCCGGTCCTTTGCGCAAGTCTTCAACGCTCACGCCTGCGACGGTGATCTGGTCGACGTTGATATCAGGAATCTCGATACGAGCAAGTGATTCGCCATCTTCGGGGTAGAGGACCGCAAGGAACTCTGGCGAATAGTCGATGTCAGTCAGATCAACGGTGACCGCTGCAGCAGGTTCGTCGGGTGCGTCTTCGGCCGTTGTTGGTTCAGCGTCGGTAACGCTTGCGGTGGTGGCGTCGAACTCGGCCTGCGTGTCGGTCACGACATCGCTGTCGAGTAGCTCGAGAAAGTCGCTTTCGAGAGATCCTTGCGCTTGTTGGTGCTGCAAACCGGTGCCCCACAGCTGGTAGCCGACAAACAGAAGGACAATCACGCCGGCGCTGATAAGCCCACGTCCAACAGCACCAAGAATTCGAGCCAATCGCATAGAAAGAGTATGGACCCTCGCCGGGCGTCGGTGACGGCGGCAGGCACAAATGCTCACGTGGGCTTACACCACCTTTATCACCGCGTATCGCCGCTCGTTATCGCCGCTACTGCTCCGCTCGTGGCAACGGCTACCTGTCATGGTGGCTGGGCGCCACGGTCGCGCTTGTCCGATGCGGTGTCGGCTGGGTCGGGACCGCTCCTACGATGAGGCACGCGTGGGAAGTCGACTATGTCTGCAGTGATCAACATCGACAACGCCGTGGTGCTGCTTGGCAGGTTTCCCGCGCTTGCGGGGCTGACGCTTGCCGTCGAGCCGCAGACAATCACGTTGATTCAAGGTCCAAATGGGGCGGGCAAGACCACTCTGTTCCGATTGATAGCGGGTCTGGTGCCGCTGGCTCAGGGTGATGCGTCAGTTCTTGGAGTTGACATGTCGGTCAATGCCCGAAGCGTCCGGTCTCGCATTGGGTTGCTTGGCCCGTCGAGCATGCTCTACCCGGATCTTACTATTCGCGAGAATCTGGCCTTTTGGGCAGCCATGTCGGCCGATCAAGCCGCACCAATTGACGATGTGATCGAACGAGTCGGCCTGGCACCTCTCGCGGGCCAGCGAGTGCGGTCATTGTCAACCGGGCAGACCCGTCGAACCGCGATCGCTGCAGTTGCGGTCAGGCGGCCATTGCTGTGGCTGCTCGACGAGCCACACGCCGGGTTGGATCAGGCCGGACGAAACATCATCGATGGCTTGATCTCAGACGCGGCAAACGCAGGCGCAACCGTGCTCGTCGCGTCGCACGAGCTTGACCGGGTGCGCCCGCTAGCTGAGCGGGTGGTGACAATTGCCGGCGGAGTCGTCCATGACGATCAGGCGATCGAGTCAACGACGTCGAGTCCAGCGCAGAGTGCGGGCTGATGTCGGTGATATGGGCTGTTCTGCAGAAGGACCTCCGGGTCGAGTCGCGCTCCAAGATCGTGACCAGTCAGGTGCTTCCGTTCGCGCTCATTGTGCTGATTCTGTTCGGCCTCGCACTCGATGCCGACCGCGCAGCGTTGCGATCGTTCACGCCGGGTCTGTTCTGGGTGACGGTGTTGTTTGCCTCGACCCTTGCCGTGCAACGTTCGGTCGCCGTTGAATCGGAGACGAATGCATTCGAAGCGCTTCGCTTGACCGGAGCAGCTGCATGGCAGGTTTTTGCAGGCAAGGCCTGCGCGTTGGCGGTGCAGCTGCTCGCCGTAGAGGCCGTGCTGACCTTAGGTGTCATCATCTGGTACCGATCCGCGATCGCAAATCCTGTGCTGGTCGTCACAGCCGCTCTTGCCGCCACCATCGCCATCGCATGCGCCGGTAGCCTCTATGGGGTGTTGGCTGTCGGAGAGGGTGTGCGAGACACGGTGTTGCCACTTCTGCTCCTTCCTGTTCTGACACCGGTTCTTGTGGCTGCCACCCGAGCGTTCGACGATGGCATTAACACCGCGGCTGTCAATGGCTGGTCGTGGACGTTGCTGCTGGGAGCATTCGCTGCGGCCTATGCCGTGGTTGGTTCGCTCGCCTATGCCGTGGTCATGGAAGATGCCTGAACCAGTGGCGGCCAACGCGCCCGCTCGCTCGCCCGAGGGCCATGCAGGTGTTGGCACCGGTTCAACCGGGACCCGCATTCTTGGCGGTCTCGTCCTCGTCGGCCTCGTGGTCGTGTTTGTGCTTGCGTTCTTTGTGACCGAGCCAGATCTCGTGCAGAAGGACATCGTGCGCATGCTCTATGTGCATGTGCCGATCGCCGTTGTCACCCTCTACCTCTCGGTAGCGGTCATGGCCGTGGCCAGCTTGATGGTCCTCTGGAAGCGATCGATGTGGTGGGATACCACCGCCGCCGCCGCAGCCGAACTGGGTGCGCTGTTCTGTGGGCTCATGCTCGTCACCGGCATGATCTGGGGACGTCCGACCTGGAACACATGGTGGGAGTGGGGCGATGTCCGTCTCATGACATCGCTGGTGCTCTTTCTCATGCTCATTGGCTACCTGGCCTATCGCCGAATGCTGGTCGACCCCATGGCCCGTGCTCGCCGCAGCGCGGTGCTCGCCCTGGTCTCAAGCCTCAACCTCATCTTGGTCAACCGCTCAGTCGAATGGTGGAAGAATCGCACGCTGCATCAAGAATCGTCGCTCATCGAAGGCAAGCTCGAGGACCTCACACTCTTCACACTCTTTCTTGCGATCCTTGTGTTTGTAGGGCTGTTCGCGTGGTTGATGATTCACCGTTTCCGAGTGGGATGGCTCGAGTACCAGTCCGAGACTGCTGGACTCGACATCGCGCTCGCGGAACGACGGGCGCAGGCATCGGTCGACGTCGACGAGGCAGTCCAGCATCCCAAGGTTGAACCGGGGAAACAGACATGACGCATCTTGGCTATTTGATCGCCGGATGGGGAATCACCTTCGCCATCATCGCCGGCTATTCGGTAGCGATGCTTCGCCGCGGCCGAGTCATCGGTGCACGTGTGCCGGCTGACCGCCGTCGCTGGATGTCGACAAATGACTGACCACAACATTGATCCCACAGACGAGTCGACCGCAGGGCATATCGATGGTGAGCAGATCAATGCTCCGCTCGACTTAACGCCACGCCAATCCGGCGACGTAGCCCGAGTTGGTGGCCGCAAGCGGGTGCTTCCGGCTATCGCTCTCGCATTGACCGTGGCGTTTCTTGGCTTCGTGGTTGTTCGCACACTCAATGGTTCAGCGCTCTTTTTTTACAATGCTGACGAGGCAGTTGAACAACGGGTCGAACTCGAGGGGCAACGATTCAGGGTGCAAGGCACCCCGTTCGGCGACGCTCGAACCTTAGAGATCGTGCGCGAGGGCCGCAACGAGTTAGTCGTTGCCTTCCCCATCGCCTTCGACGAACAAGTCATTGACGTCATCCACACCGGAAACCCAGCTGAACTGTTCCAACCTGGCGTGCCGGTTGTCCTCGAAGGAACCTGGGTAACCGGCCTTCCGTCCGAGGTCGGTGCGATTAGCGGTGGCGCGGACGACGGCTGGCACTTCGCCAGCACCGACATGGTTGTCAAGCACGACAATGAATACCGCAACGACAACCGCGACCGGCTTGACGACGCCGACCGGGGCGGTTCGGTTCGTGAGCCGTGAGTTCCAATCACATCTTTGATTCTGACCGTGCCGTCCTCACCCGCGTGATTCGCTGCCAACCGCAATGAATGTGGCTCTGGGCGATGCTGGAATCGTCGCTGCATTTGCTGCATCGCTCGTCAGCGCGCTGACACTCATCGTCTCGGTGGTGCGACGCGATCAGGCGCTGGCGCGCACCGGTGCTCGCATTGCGTCGGTTGTGATTATTGGTTCGGTGGTCTCGTTCATTGCGCTCGAACGGGCGTTGATCACCCGCGACTTCTCGGTGCGTTACGTACTCGAAAACGGAAGCTCGCGCACGCCGCCGCTCTACAACTTTGCGGCAGCCTGGAGCTCACTCGACGGTTCGATTCTTGTGTGGGGACTGGTGATCGCGCTCTATCTCGGCGTCGTTCTCGTGAAGTTCCGCAATCGCCTCGATGACCCATTAGTTGTGTGGGCACTCGTGGTGATGGTGCTCGTTGCTGCCTTCTTCTTTGGGCTTATGCTTGGGCCAGCTGACCCGTTCGAATCTGTCGTGATTCCGGCGGACTTCGTCGATG
>CALDYC010000122.1 GCA_937941245.1 uncultured Acidimicrobiales bacterium
AACGCTCTGCCCATCAACGCTCTGCCCATCAACGCTCTGCCCATCAACGCTCTGCCCATCAACGCTCTGCCCATCAACGCTCTGCCCATCAACGCTCTGCCCATCAACGCTCTGCCCAACAACGCTCTGCATACCCAAACGATTTTGAACCACAAGGCAAGGTCCAATGACTGACTCTGTTGCTCCGGCCGCTCCCACCCACATGACCCCGGACCTCTGGGCGACGACCGCGCGGGCCATCGAGGCCGAAGTCGCAAAGGTGATTGTTGGCCAACGCGACCTGGTTCGCGGTGTCATCGTGTGTCTGCTGAGCGAAGGCCACGCCTTGCTTGAGGGCGTTCCCGGCCTGGGCAAAACCCAGCTACTCAAGGCACTGAGCGATGCGGTAACGGTCGAGTTCTCACGCGTGCAGTTCACGCCTGACCTGATGCCCGCAGACATCGTCGGAACCCAGGTGCTCGACACCGACGCCGACGGCAACCGGGCCTTCTCATTCCGCGAGGGACCAGTATTCGCGAACCTTGTGTTGGCCGATGAAGTCAACCGTGCGACGCCGAAGACACAGTCAGCATTGCTCGAAGCTATGCAGGAACGCACCGTCACTGTCGGCGGAACGACTCGCGATCTACCACGCCCGTTTCTGGTTATGGCCACGCAGAACCCGCTTGAGATGGAGGGCACGTATTCGCTGCCCGAAGCCCAGCTCGATCGCTTTCTATTCAAACTCCACGTCCCGCTTCCCCCTGCTGACGAGCTGGTGACGATCCTCCAACGCACCACCGGATCAGCGACCGCAACGCCGACACCTGTCGCCGATGCCGCAACGCTCTCGTCGATGATCGAACTAACACGACAGGTACCGGTGCCAGCGCATGTGTTGCGTTACGCGGTAGACCTCGTTGTCGCTACCCACCGAGATAGCGCCACGGCTACCGACCGGGTGAGATCGTTCGTCCGGTTTGGCAGTTCACCTCGTGGTGCTCAAGCACTCGTGCTCGCAGGCAAAGCAACCGCATTGTTCGATGGGCGTCCGAGCGTGAGTACCGATGACATTGCTGCGGTCGCTCGGCCTGCGTTGCGGCATCGACTCGTGCTCGGGTACGAGGCCGTTGCGAACGATGTCACCGCCGACCAACTCGTCGATGAGCTACTCGAAACGATCGAGCCGGTTGGCTCGGGGTTCAGCGGCGCTGCCTGATGCTGCTTGAGCCGGAGCTCCTAGGGCGCCTCGAACGACTTCAACTTTCCACCCGCCGCCCGCTAGCTGGACGGTTGAGTGGTGAGCATCGGTCACGTCGTCATGGCACGTCGCTCGATTTCGCCGACTATCGGGCGTACAACCCCGGTGATGATTTCCGGCGCATCGACTTCAACCTGTGGGCCCGCCTTGATGTCTTGGCACTCAAGTTGTTCGAAGCCGAAGACGACCTGCACGTCCGGTTGCTGGTTGACGTGTCGGCCTCGATGGGTTCGGGCGGCAAGCTTCGCCAAGCAGCTCGCATCGCCGCAGCGCTGGGCTTTGTGGCGCTGGTGCGACGCGACACCGTCGCCGTGCATACGTTTCCGAGTAGCGGACCAGCGCCCACCTTTGCGGGTCGCAACGCAACCGCAGGGCTCTTTGCGCAGCTCGAGTCGTTGCGACCACAGGGCATCACGCCATTCGCGTCGGCGGCCGCGGATCTGCTCCGTCGCCCGGGGCCACGCGGTATGACCATCGTGATCAGTGACTTGATGACTGCCGAATGGGAAGACACGATCTCGCGGCTCCCAGCCCGCGGAGACGACCTGACGATCGTGCAAGTCCTTGACGTTGAAGAGCTCGTGCCAACCGAAACCGGTGACCTCGACCTGATTGATCGCGAGACCGGAGAACGGCTAGCGGTCAGCTTGTCGCCCGACACCTTGGCGGCCTACCGCAAACATCTCGACGACTGGATTACTCGCATCGAACAGCGATGCCACCAGGTCAATGCTTCACACATGCTCGTCGCCGCTGATGAACCGATCGAATCGCTGCTGATGTCGCAGTGGCGTGAAGAAGGTGTCGTTCGATGAACTTCGCGAACCCAGCCGCACTCGCGTTACTTGCGCTCGCCATTCCGATTATCGCAGTGCACATTCTGCGGCCATTGCGTCGAGAACATGTCGTCTCGTCGACGATGATCTGGGAACGCATGGACCGACCGGTCACCGCAGCCGCCCCATGGCAGCGCCTGCGCCCGAGCTGGCTATTGGCCGCGCAACTGCTTGCGCTTACAGCCGTCACGCTCGCGGTTGCCAACCCCCAACGAGTGACCGAGGCGGCGTTCGCCGAACACACGGTCTTCCTTATCGATGGTTCCGGTTCCATGCTGGCGCTCGACGGTTCACCCGATCGCATTGCCGATGCTCGCACCGAAGCGATCGCGGCACGCGAAGAGCTTCCGGGCGATGGGGTGGCGAGCGTGATCGAGGTAGGCGCCGTGCCGAAGGTGCTGTTGAGTTCCAGCGCAGACGTCGACGAGTTCGCTGACGCTGTCGGCGATGTGCGCGCCACGGTCGGAAGCGCAGACTTCGCCGCTGCGTTCGCGCTCGCGGAAAGCCTCGAGACTCCCGAGGCTGCGATTGGGTTCGTTTTGGTCGGCGACGGCGGTCTGAGCGCAGAAGAGCTCCGCCTGGTGCCGCCGGGACTGACCTATCGACGAGTTGGGTCGTTGGCGACGAACCGAGCGATCACCGACCTGGTTGTCGAACCGTCAGGAGACGGCCTTCGGGTGCGGGTCGAGGTGGCACACACCGGCGGCCCGGCGGCGACCCAGACGCTGCGTATCGATGTGGATGGCCGCACTGAACACAGCGTCGAACTCACGCTCGACCGCAATGACGTGGAAGTAGTGGCAGTCGACATGCTGGCCGGTGACCGGGTCGAAGCGTTCCTCGACGGCGAAGATCTGCTGGCAATCGACAACCGCCGTTGGGCAGTAACGAACCGTCGATCGGCGCTTGCCGTCGAAATCGTTGGAGCCCGAGATCCGTTCCTCGCCGCCGCACTGCGATCGGTCGATGGCGCCGAGATCAGATTCGTCGATGAGTTTGATCCGGACCATGCAGCTGACGTGTTGATCTTTGACCAGGTCGAGGTCCCCGAGCGTCCTGGAGCACCGTTCTTCGCGATTGCTGCTGGCGATGGTGTCGGCACCACCGTCGAAGTCAACGGAAGCGTCGAGCAGCCCGTGATCGCACTCGTGCGAGCGAACGACGCGCTCTTGCGGACGCTCGACCTGACCGACGTGCAAATTGCTGTCGCCCAGCGTTTGTCGATCGCTTCTGATGCAACCACGCTGGTCGGCGCAGAGTCGGCGCCGTTGCTGGTTCGAGGTCGCCATGGCGATCAAGCGTTCCTGTATCTCGCATTTCCGACCGCTCAGTCGAACCTGCCGCTGCAGGTCGCGTTCCCGATTCTGCTCGACCGAATACTCGCGGAGCTCGGTGGGTCCTCGTTGCCGCCGACTGATGTGGTTGTTGGTGACCGGGTCGCGCGCACCGGTGTCGGGGCCATCATCACCGATCCGTTCAACCGGACAGTCGAAGTGCCAGCGGGGGCGTTCGCGCCGCGGGCTGGCGAACCCGGATTTTGGACGGTCGCGTCCGACGGCAGCCCATCACAAGTCGTCGCGGTCAACCCCGACATCACCGAGTCGACGCTCGCACCTGCGGCGTCGATACCGAGCGAGCTCCGAAGTGCCCGGCCCGGCCAAGAACCACCGCAAAACGCCGTGTCGTGGCGGCCATGGATCATCGTTGCCGGGCTGGTCCTGCTGGTTGCTGAGTTCCTACTTGCTCGGCGTTCTGTTGGCGTGACAAAGCGCCAATGGAGATTGTCGATCGCCATGCGCGTCGCAGTGGCGGCAGCATTGCTTGCTGCACTGTTCCAACCGGTCCTCAATCTCAGCGCAGACCGTGTCGCGACGGTCTTTCTGATCGACGCATCTGACTCGCTCGGTGCTGACGGCAGAGCTGCGGCCGTTGCTTTTGTGCGTGAAGCAATCGCCGATGCTCCTGATGAGTCAGTTGCCGGAGTCGTGGTCTTTGGTGGCGATGCCCGCATCGAGTCGCTTGTGCAGAACGACAGCAGTTTTGGCGTGCCGAGCGTGATCATCGACCCTTCGCGTACCGACCTCGCCGCGGCACTTCGTCTGGGTTCGGCGTTGCTTCCCTCCGATGCTCGACAGCGTCTCGTCCTCGTCAGCGATGGCCGAGCGACATCTGGCGACGTCACCGCAGAAGCCGCTCGACTCGCAGACCTCGACGTCGTCGTCGACACGGTGTCGGTCGGAAGCGCGAATCAGATCGACGCGGCCGTTCTGGCAGTCGATGTCCCGGGAACCGTCCGAGAACTCGAAGCGGTACCCATCGTCGCCACCATCGGCGTCGAGGGTGCGGACCGCGCAACGGTCACGCTGCGACGTGACGGCAAACCTATAGCGACAACCGAAACTGACATCGTCGATGGCCAGGCAACCGTGCGCTTCGTCGACGAGAACCCTGGAAATGGACTGCAACGATACGAAGTTGAGGTCGAGGTTGGCGGTGACACCGTCAGCGAGAACAACACCGGCATTGCACCGGTGCGGGTGCAGTCCGGCGCGGGCGTGCTCATCATCGAAGGTCAGCCGGGAGGTGCCGAAACCCTTGCTGGCGCACTCACTGCCGCAGGTGTTGATACCACCGTTGCTGGCCCGGGCGGCCTGACCACCGTCGAGGACCTCATCGCCTATCAGGCCGTCGTTCTGGTCGACGTCGACCGATTCGACCTGACCGACGATCAAGTCACCGCGCTGGGGTCTGCAGTACGAGACACCGGTCGAGGTTTGGTCACGATTGGTGGTACCAACTCCTATGCGTTGGGCGGGTATCTCGGCAGCGAACTCGAAAAGCTCATGCCCGTCGTGAGCGACATCCTCGACCCGCAACGCCGCCAAACGGTTGCCGAGGTGCTTGCGATCGACACAAGCGGTTCGATGGGCACCTGCCATTGCGCTGACGGCCAGGGTGCCGGCTTCCGTGAAGTCGGTGGCGTAAACAAGACCGATGTCGCCCGGGCTGCGGCAGCCCGAACGATCGCTGCGCTCGGCTCAACCGATGAGGTCGGCATCGTCAGCTTCGACGACAGCGATCGCTGGGTCATCGATCTGCAATCCTCGCCTGCGGTCGACACCGTCAACGATGCGCTCGGGTCCCTGTTCCCTGAGGGCGGAACCAACATTCGAACGACCTTGCAGACCTCGGCCGAACAGCTCCGCGATAGCAGCGCGGCCCTCAAACACATCATCTTGTTCAGCGACGGCTTCACCGAGCCAGGCGATATCGCCCTCGTCGCACAAGACGCTGCTTCCCTGTTTGACGAAGGCATCACGGTGTCGGTGATTGCCACCGGCGAGGGTGCAGCAGGTGACCTCGAAGAAATCGCGATCGCCGGCGGGGGCCGTTTCTACGAAGGGCGCGATCTGAGACGTATACCCGAGGTCATCCTCGAAGAAGCATTGCTGGCATCGCGTGACTTCGTCAATGAGGGAGAGTTCTTCCCTCAAGTCACGTCCAACGAGGAGGTTGTGTCAGGTCTGACGTCGTCTCCGCCGCTGCTCGGATACGTTGCCACGACCGCCAAGCCAATCGCCCGCACGTTGCTGCGTATCGGGCCAGACAACGATCCGCTCCTGTCTACGTGGCAGGTGGGCCTGGGTCAGTCAACCGCATGGGCAAGCGATGCCGGCTCGCGATGGTCGCAACAGTGGACGAGTTGGGACGGATACGTCGACTTCTGGACCAAAGTCGTACGTGACACCTTCCCCTCGAATGATCCCGACGTGGTGACCTCAGCGACCGTCGACGGCGACGTCATGCGAATTGAAGTCGATGCCGCAACACCGTTTGGCGATACCTCGCAGGCTCTCGCTCGGATCACGGACCCGACAGGTGCGTCTCGCGAAGTGGTGCTCGACCGGGTTACCGACTCGACGTTCGCCGCCGAGATTACGGTCGACGAAGCTGGGGTCTATGCGGTTGGGTCATCGGTGCAAGCCGACGGCCAACCCGCACTAACCGGGTCGGCGTTGACCGCTCGTAGCTACAGCGACGAATACCGGCTGTTTAGCGACGATGCCAACACGCTCGCCGCTGTCGCTGACACGACTGGCGGACGTGAGTCGATCGAAACGACTCAGGCATTTGATCGAGCCGACCTTGCAGCGGGCGTTGAGCGCTTCGCGTTCGACAAGTGGCTACTTCTGTTTGCGGCGCTGTGCTGGCCCCTAGCAGTCGTCGTGTCCCGAGTGCGGACCTCGCGCAACCGACGCGTCGAGCGCCAGCAAGCGACAACAGATGCGGTGCTCGACTCGGGTGCCGTCGACCACACAGAGGCACCGACCGTCGGCGAGACGGCGAATGTCAAACGACGGGTACCTACGCCTAGCCCGCCAGCCGAGGCAGGGCTCGACGCTGCTCCACTTCCGCCGGTTGTCGCTCAACCAGTCGAGACCAAGGCACCATCGTCGCTCGACGCGCTACTCGCGTCGAAACGCGAGCGGGATAACGACGTCGACTGAACGGCACCCAGTGCTGTCGCGGCCGCCAAGAGTCCGGCGCCGATCCAGATCATCGAGACAAGCGGTCGAATCTCGACGTGCAACTGCACAAGACCATCACGCGTCACGACCTGAGCGAACACCTGCACATCGCGTCGTAGTGACGTCGTCGTCGCTACTTCTGGCAAAACGATTTGATCCAAGGGATAGGTAATGAGTGCCGGTCGCAAGATCGACTGGGTACCTGAAGGCTCGGTCATCGCGATCGTGAGTGTCGCCGCCTCGCTTCGGGGTCGTGGGCCGTCACCGACATCAAGGGCCCGAACGTCGAATGTGTGGTCCGCAACCTCGAAGGTGTCTCCCGTGCTGACCAGCACTGTCCTGCGGTCTGCCTGCGTCGTCCCGGCTACGCCAACAAGAAGCACGGCGAACGCGAGGTGCCCAAGGGCCATTGTCGCCATCGGTATCGATCGACGCCAGATCGCCCATGCGATCGTTGCCAGCCCGGCGATCACAGCCACGACAGCGAGTGGCCCGAGCAGTCGAGAGTAGAAACGCCCCAGCACCACGGGGTCGCCGGGTGCAACGAGCGGCCACGACACTCCGACAAGAACGACAAGCGCTGCTAACAAACCAAGTAGTGCGGCCACGCGGATCTGAACCGGTCGCACACCACTGGCCAGCCCCGACCCCGTGGGTTTGGCTCGCTGGTGCAGGTGTCGCACCGACAAAGCGCTTGCGGTCACGGCAGCACCGCCGGTGAGCCCCAGCGCCCAGCCGAGAGCGCCGGAATCGGCGAAGGCATGCACGGACGACAAGCCGCCTGATCGGGTGACAGCAGAGCCGAACAGCGTGGCAACCAACGGAGCCATCATCGCGACCCGCGTCGTTGTCTCAGATGCATTCCCACGCAGCACATGCATGAGCACGAGAAGTAACAACCAAACAATCAGCACCGTGTTCTCGACCGGGTCCCAACCCCAGTACCCGCCCCATCCGAGTTCGGCGTAGGCCCAGTTCGAGCCGGTTGCCAGGCCCACGGTCAACAGCCCGACCGCGATCAGGACCACTCGCCGAACCCACGAGATTGACGGCAATGCGGGACTCATAGCGGCCAACGCCAGTGCCGTTGTCGATACAAGCCCAGAGTAGAGCACCGGTGGATGGAACAACATTGCCGGATGCTCAAGAATCGGCGTGAGGCCGGTACCTCGAATATCTGGAAGCGCAAGCACCTCGAATGGGTTGGCGACGGCAAGCACAGCCAGGGCATGGCTACTGGCGAGGAACCCCGCAAACCGGGTGACGTGGCGGTCTCGAATGACGAGCGCTGTCACGGTTCCAACCACGGTTAAGCCGGTGGCAAACAACAACAGCGATCCCTCGGCTCCAGCCCAGACCGCTGCGATCCGGTACCAAGCAGACGTACCGGTGCGCGCATGGCGAACGGCATAGGCCAGTGACCAGTCTTCGGTGACGACCTTTGACCCGAGCATGAAGGTGGCTGCCACCAAGGCGATACAGCAACCGATCAGCATCGCCAACGCGGCGCGATCGTGTCGCCGTGACCTCATATTCGGTAGCGACGATGTCAGTGCCCCGCCCGCACCGGCAGCCACAGCGACGGCCAACAATGCTGATCCCACGGTCAGCGTTCCCAGCAGAGGCACATGGACATCCTCGCGTCGTGCAGCTCCGAGCGGCAGTCACACCCGGATGGGAAACGTTAGAGACCGCTTCTGCGTGCTTCGCCGAAGCTGTATCCGACCGACCGAATCGTCTGAATGAGCGAAGCGTGCGGCTCGCCGAGCTTGGCCCGCAAGCGTCGAATGTGCACATCGACGGTGCGAGCACCACCGAAGTAGTCGTAGCCCCATACCCGACTCAGCAATACCTCACGGGTGAAAACTCGCCCAGGGCTCGATGCAAGAAACTTAAGGAGCTCGTATTCCATATGTGTGAGTTCGAGCGGTTTGCCATCAATTGTGGCCTGATAGGTCTCGACGTTAAGAACGAGAGAGGCGTACTCGACCAGTTCAGCTGCCGGGTCGACTCCACCTGCTCGCCATTGCGCATGGGCCAACCGCTGTTCGAACTCGCGCGGGTGGAACGGAATAACACAAAAATCGTCAAAGAGTTCGCTGCGTCCGGCGAGATCGGCGAGTCTGCTTCCGCCCAGAAGCAGCAGTACTGGCCGGACCCGG
>CALDYC010000123.1 GCA_937941245.1 uncultured Acidimicrobiales bacterium
GCTCGGGTACCCGCGAAGCGTTAGAACTCGCGCTTGCGGAACTCGGTCTGGCTGCGCCGGCTGCGGTGCTTGAGCTCGGTTCGACAGCAGCCGTCCGCGCCGCAGTCGTCCATGGCCGGTCACCGACCGTGATTAGCCGCCTGGCGGTCGCCGCAGAGCTTGCCTCTGGGTCATTGGTCGAAGTCGCGGTCGACGGACTCGTCATCGGCCGCGAGCTGCGGGCGGTCTGGATGCCGAATCGGCCGCTTCCGCCGCTCGCCCAAGAGCTCCTCGCTAGCCCGACGGGCACCTGAGCTAGCGTCGTGACCGTGTCTATGACCAACGATGAGCTGCTCGACATGGTGCGCCAGATCGCACTGGCCATGCCCGAAGTCTCAGAGCGCCTAAGCCACGGCGCTCCGTCGTTCTTCATCCGCGAAAAGAAGACCTTATGCAACGTGCACAACGACCATCACGGAGCAGGTTGGCTGGCGCTATGGGTTCCGGCCCCGCAAGGGGTCCAAGACGAACTCGTCCGACTCGAACCTGACCGCTTCTTTGTGCCGCCCTACGTCGGCCCTCGTGGCTGGGTCGGGCTTCGTCTCGACATCGAACCAGACCCCGACGAAATCAAGGACATGCTTGTCGAGGCCTATCGCACCGTTGCCCCCAAGACCTTGGTACGCGCACTCGATGACCAGCTCGCCAATCACACCTGACATGAACCGAACCGCTCACGTCCGAGGAATCCAATGACTGCAACCGCCGCCACCGCCCCAGACACCGTCAGCGTTGCGATCGAACGAGCGAGATCTGCTCAGGCACACATTGCTAGCTATGACCAACAACAGGTCGATGACCTCGTGACGGCCGTTGCTCACGCTGCGACGCGCCCCGCAACCGCCGCTCGACTCGCGGAACTGGCAGCCGATCAAAGCGGGCTAGGCAATGCCGCAGACAAGACGGCCAAGATTCTGCGCAAGACATTGGGAACGCTCGCTGACCTGTCGGGCGCTCCCTCAGTTGGTCGCATCGCCGATGACCCTGATCGTGGCGTCACAACCTGGGCCAAGCCAATGGGCGTTATCGCCTGCGTGCTGCCGTCAACCAACCCTGGTGCGACGCCGATCAACAACATCATGATCACGCTCAAAGGCGCGAACGCGGTCATCCTTGCGCCGCACCCACGCGGCGAAGCAACCTGCGCTGCCGCTGTCGAACTGGCACGTGAACAGCTCGAAATGCTGGGAGCCCCGCCAGATCTGGTGCAGTTTGTGAGCCTCGCCGCCGCCGACAAGGCCGCCGGTAAGGCCCGAGCAGCTCAGCTCATGGCCGCCTGCGACTACTCACTCGTCACCGCCGGGCCGGCCAATGTCGACATGGCCTACCGCAGCGGCACACCGTCGCACGGCGTGGGCGTAGGCAATGCCCCGGTGATCATCGATGACACCGCGGATATCGCCGCGGCAATCCCAAAGATCGTTCGCAGTAAGACGTTTGACCATGCAACGAGCTGCTCATCTGAAAACGCTCTGGTCATTGATTGCTCGGTCTATGACGATGTCGTTGCTCAGCTGCGCTCACACGGCGGTTGGCTCGTGCCCGCAGCCGACAAACAACAGCTCGCCGACGCGATGTGGCCAGACGGTCGGCTGAACCGCACGATCGTCGCGCAACCTGCTGCTCGCATCGCCGAGGTCGCCCACCTGCATGGGTTTGCGGACGGGGCGAGCTTCTTGATGGTCGAAGAAGATGGCATTGGACCCGACCATCCCTTCTCGGGCGAAAAGCTGTCCGTGGTGCTCAGCCTGTATCGAAGCGACACTTTCGACCAGGCCGTTGACACCGTCGAAAGCATCCTGGCGTATATGGGCGAAGGACATTCGTGCGGTATCCACACCGAGGTACCGGAACGGGCCGAACAACTCGCTGAACGGGTCAACGTATCGACGGTGCTCGTCAACCAACCACATGCCATGAACAACGGCGGGAGCTTCGACAACGGTCTCGACTTCACACTCTCGATGGGTGCCGGAACCTGGGGCGCTAACGACAGTTGCGAGAACCTGACGTACAAGCATTTCCTCAACTACACCTACCTCGCGCGGCCGATCCAAAGCACCGAGCCGACCGAGGACGAGCTGTTCGGCGACTTTCTCTCGCGGCACCGCTGACAATGTTCATCGAGGAAGCCGACGCCAAGGCGCTGTTCGCGGCGGCGGGCATACCAACCCCAATCGGTGCGCTTGCCGACAGCGCTGTGGTGGCCCGTCAGGTCGGCGAATCGCTCGGACCCGTCATGGTCAAAGCCCAAGTACCCAGCGGCAAACGCGGCAAAGCTGGCGGCATCGTCGCAGCATCGACCCCAACCCAAGCTGCCGAGGCTGCGACTCGGTTACTCGGCGCAGAGTTCGCAGGCGTGGTCGTCGAACGGGTGCTCGTCGAAGCCCAAGTCGATATCGCCCGCGAGCTCTATGTTGCCGTCACCGTCGATCCACAGCGCCGATGTCCGGTGATCATCGTGTCCGCGTCGGGCGGTGTCGATATCGAAGAGGTCAACGCCGAATCTCCCCAGGCGGTGCACAGGGTCGAGATTCCAATCGCCGACGGGCTCGAAGCCGCGGCCGCACTCGACATCGCTGCTCTACTCGGCCTGGCCGAGAGCCACACGCCCACGCTTGCTGGACTCCTCGTCACGTTGTACGGATTGTTCCGTTCACTCGATGCGCAACTTGTTGAGATCAACCCGCTCGCGATCGATGCCAGCGGAGCGTTGATCGCGCTCGATGCCAAGTTGATCATCGACGACAACGCGTTGTTCCGCCAAGGCGGACTTCCTGCGCAACGACCATCTGGGACCGCTCTCGAACAACGAGCCGCCGAACAAGACTTCTTACTTGTCGAACTCGACGGCGACGTCGGCGTACTCGCAAACGGTGCTGGTCTGACGATGTCCACAATGGATGCTGTCAGCGCCCAGGGCGGACGTCCCGCCAATTTCCTCGAAGTCGGTGGCATGGCCTACAAGCGAGCAACGCCAGCGCTTGCACTGGTGCTCAGCAACCCGAACGTGCGAAGCCTGTTGGTCAATTTGTGCGGCGCGTATGCCCGCACTGACGTGATCGCCGAGGGGCTGATCGCCGGCTGGAAAGAACTTGCGCCCGAGGTGCCGGTCTCGTTCTGCATCCATGGCACCGGTGAAGAACGGGCCCGCATGCTGGTCGAAACTGAGCTGGGAATCTCGCCCCACGACACAATGGTCGCGGCAGTCAACGAAGCGGTCGCCAACGCAGCCGACGCAACAGCCGCAGCCGCAGCCGCAGCCAACGATGCAAGCGCCGAGGCGACCACATGACCCCGCTGTTCGGCCCCGAGCCACTTCGGGTGTTGGTGCAAGGAGTCACCGGCAACGAAGGCACCTACTGGACCGAGCAAATGCTCGGCTACGGAAGCCGGGTCGTCGCCGGATGCACCCCTGGCAAGGGCGGCCAACACGTTGGCCCGGTGCCGGTGTACTCAACAGTGCTCGACGCGCTCGACGCTCACGCCATCGATGTTTCGGTGATCTTCGTGCCCGCCCGATTTGCTAAGGGTGCCGCTCTCGAGGCAATCGAAGCTGGCGTTCCGAACGTGGTCGTGGTCGCCGAGTTCGTGCCAATCCATGACACCATGGAGATCCTCGCTACGGCCAAACGGGCCGAAGCCCGGGTGATTGGGCCGAATTGTCCCGGCATCGTCTTTCCTGGCCGAGACTTCATCGGCATCATGCCCGGTTGGTCCGAGCGACTGTTCGCTCCGGGCCGAATCGGAGTGGTCTCTCGAAGCGGCAGCTTGGGTGCACTCGTCAATCTGCAACTCGTCGAAGCTGGCCTCGGTCAATCCGCCTTTCTTGGGCTCGGCGGTGATCCCATGGTCGGCACCACGTTCGTCGACGCGCTCGCCATGTTCGAAGCCGACCCTGGCACCGACGCGGTCGTACTTCTGGGCGAGGTTGGCGGGCTGATGGAAGAAGACGCAGCCGAAGCCATCGCCACAACGACCAAACCGGTGGTGAGCTTCATCGCCGGAGCCAACGCGCCCGAAGGCAAAAAGATGGGCCATGCCGGCGCATTGGTGTCGAACGGTCGGGGCACTGCTGCATCGAAGATGCAGTCGCTTCGAGCTGCCGGTGCCGCGGTCGCAGAGGTACCCACCGACATCGTCTCGCTTCTCGCCTAAACAACGATTCTCGTACCGATTCCAACCGGTCCAATCGTGGTCGTTACTGTGGCTAGATGAGCGACACGATCGATGCCGAAGCGCTGCGACTCCGATACCTCGAAGAGCGCGACAAACGCCTCCGCGATGACGGCAACGAGCAGTACATCGAGCCCACCGGTGCATTCGCGCACTACCTCGATGACCCGTATGTCGAACCGGTCGAGCGCGAGCCGTTTACCGATGATGTAACCGTGGCGTTTATCGGGGGTGGATTTGCCGGTCTGGTGACGGGAGCGCGCCTGAAGCAGGCCGGTATCGACGACGTGCGCATCATCGAAAAGGGAGGGGACTTTGGCGGCACCTGGTACTGGAACCGGTACCCCGGAGCCATGTGTGATACCGCTGCGATGATCTATATGCCGTTGCTCGAAGAGACCGGCCACATGCCGTCTGAGAAGTACACGAAGGCGCCTGAGCTCCTCGCCCACTGCCAGCGAATTGGTCGCCATTTCGGCCTGTACGACAATGCGGCGCTGTCGACCGAAGTCACCGAGGTCACGTGGGACGACCACGCGTCACGGTGGATCATCCGCACCAACCGTGGCGACGATATGCGCGCCCGGTTCCTCGCCATGGGCACCGGACCGTTGCATCGCCCCAAGCTGCCCGGCATCGATGGGATCGAGAGCTTCGCTGGACACAGCTTCCACACCAGTCGATGGGATTACGCCTACACGGGCGGAAGCCCCGCTGGCGACCTCATGACCGGCCTGGCGGACAAGCGAGTCGGCATTATCGGGACCGGCGCAACATCGGTGCAGTGCATACCGCACCTCGCTGCAGCTGCGGGCGAGTTGCACGTATTCCAACGAACGCCATCATCGATTGACATTCGTAACAACGCCGAAATTGACGCCGAATGGTTTGCGACGTTGCAACCCGGCTGGCAGGCCGAGTGGCTCGCGAACTTCACCACGCTGCAGACCGGCGGCTTCGCTGACCAGGATCTCGTCATGGACGGATGGACCGACATCTCACAGCGCATTCGCGACAAGACAATCGCGAAAGGCGACTTCACGCCCCAAGGCATGCTTGCGGCGTACCATGACAGCGACGACGAGAAAATGACCGAGATCCGAGCCCGTGTCGACGAAATCGTCACGGACCGCGCGACCGCCGAGTCACTCAAGCCCTGGTACCGCCAGCTGTGCAAGCGCCCGTGCTTCCACGACGAGTACCTGCAATCGTTCAACAAACCGTCTGTGCACCTGGTCGACACCGATGGCAAGGGTGTTGAACGCATCGATGAAGCCGGCGTCTGGGTAGACGGCAAGCACTACGAACTTGACCTGCTCATCTACGCCTCGGGTTTCGAGGTCGGCACCGACTACGCCCGCCGCAGTGGATTCGACGCGATCGGGCGCGACGGCATCGCTCTTTCGCAGAAGTGGGAAGACGGCATGATGAGTTTGCACGGCACGCATGTGCATGGCTTTCCGAACATGTTCATCGTCGGCCCAAGCCAGGCAGCGAATCTGATCTCGAACGTGCCCCACAACCTGGTTGAGCGCGGCCAGACCCTTGCCAAGGTGATCAGCCACGCGCTCGCTGTCGGCGCTGACCAGGTTGAACCAACCGCCGAGGCCGAAGCGGCATGGGTTGAGCTGCTCGAGGCTGGCTCCCGCGGGTTTGGAAACAACCCCGACTGCACCCCCGGCTACTACAACAACGAAGGCAAGCTCGCCACCGAGGCCAACATGCGATCAAGCCTGGGCTTCCCCGATGGGCCGATGCCGTACTTCAACTACATAGACGACTGGCGCAACAGTGGCAGCTTCGAGGGCCTCGAATTCCGACGTCATCGCGATCTGTAGAGCGCAGCAGCGCTGGCCGAGCGGGCCCGGTTCATTACCCGCAGTGACGACACGGACAGCGACGCTGCGATAGCAGTCAGTACCGTCATGTCCATGGAACTCCGGCGCGCCGAGCGCACCCAGTGAGCAACGACGACCGTCGACGTTGGGATGTGCGCCATGGCGACAACGGGGTTGCTCCGTCGGGCGATGCGGGGCCTCCCCCACTATTCGCCTACCTAGCGGAACACCTGCCAAACGACGGAAGCGCACTGGACGTGGCGTGTGGTCGGGGACGAGGAACCGTGTGGTTGGCTCGCCATGGCCTTCGATCCCACGGCATTGACGTTTCGCCAATCGCGATCGGCCTAGCTCGCCAGCTCGCTGTGAACGAGCAGCTCGAAGGTCCGTGCACGTTCGCGGTACACGACCTCGATGATGGACTGCCCGATGGCCCGCCCGTCGACGTCGTCACGTGCCATCTGTTCCGTCACGAATCGCTCGATCAGCAGATCATCGACAGGCTGTCACCTGGGGGCATAGTGGCGATGGGTTGTTTGAGCGAAGTCGACCATGGACCGGGTGCGTTTCGAGCCCGGCCGGGCGAGCTCACCGATGCTTTCGCCGAACTCACAATGATCGCTGCCGACGAGAAGGACGGCCATGCCTGGTACATCGGCCGTAAGTCGTCGAGGCGGGTAGGTAACTAGCTGTCGTTCGCCTCGCGATAGCGACGAACGATCACCGTTGCGTCACACCGGTTATCACCAGCCTGTTGCGACGCGGCGAGGTGATCAGCAACCATCGATGTCAACGGTGTCGCTGCTCCCAGTGCGGCCGCTTCGCCCTGCACCAGTCCGAGGTCCTTCGCCATCCAATCGACGGCGAAGCCGAAGTCGAATTCGTCGTTGACCATGGTCTGGCCTCGGTTGCTCAGGTACCAAGACCCCGCTGCCCCCTTGGTTACGGCCTGCAACACGAGCTCCATGTCCAGACCTGCCTGTTGTCCAAACGCGATTGCTTCGGCCGCGCCCTGGATCGCTCCGGCACACAGGATCTGATTGCACATCTTGGTGAGCTGACCGCTGCCTGCAGGTCCGATATGGGTGACAGCCGATGCGTACGAATCGATACTCGATCGGGCCCGGTCAAAGTCTGTCGGGGTACCTCCGCACATGACCGAAAGTGCTCCGTTCTCGGCGCCGGCTTGCCCGCCAGAAACTGGGGCGTCGACGAAGCCGACCTGCTTCTGAGCGCACGCCGCCGCAAGCTCGCGGGCCAGCTCGGCCGATGCTGTCGTGTGATCGACCAGCACCGACCCAGGACTTAGCGCTGAGAGCACGCCGTCGTCGCCGTACACGACCGCGCGCACATCATCGTCACCGCCTACGCAGATTGCCACGAAGTCAGCTCCGGCTGCAGCTTGACCCGGTGTCGCATGCGCGCTTCCCACATGGGTCGACGCCCACCGTTCGCTCGTCGCTGCGGTGCGATTGAACACGCGCACCGAGTGACCAGCCGTTTCGAGGTGGCCCGCCATGGGGAAGCCCATATTTCCTAGCCCAATGAATGCGGCAGTTTTGTTCGCGGCGGGTGGTGACGTCATGCAATCAACTCTACGCACCCAACTCTGCGCACCTGACCTGTCCGCCAGCCGTCGAGTTACCTGTCGAGATGCCCACCTGCACGTGCACGTTCCCAACGCGCCCGAATCGCCGCTCCGTGCGTTGACTTGGGTGTCACAACCGTGCCCGCTCGCAGGCCCCATCGCTCAGCGGTAACGGCTAGCTCGCTGACGCCCGGGCTGGCGCTGACCACGGCCGAAGCCTGCACCGCAGCACCTGCGGCAACCAGCTCGTCTGGTTGCGGCAGGACGACGGGTTGGCCGAGCAGGTCGGCGACTCGCTGCTGGTAAGCAGCCGAACGAGCGCCGCCGCCTACGAGGCGAACCTCGCCTGACGTGTCAACGCCAAGACGAACCAGCGCGTCGCGACCGTCGAGCAAGCCACACAGCACCCCATCGTGGGCTGCACGAGCCAGGTCGGATCGTGTCGTTTCACGAGTCAGACCCGCCCATGTCCCGGTCGCGTTGGGCAGGTTCGGCGTGCGTTCCCCATCGAGATACGGAACCAGAGCCGGCTGATCGGGCCGGTCGGGTTCGCTCAACGCAAGGGTTGCAAGACCGGCTTCGTCGGTGCCGAGCCACGAGGCAACGGTGTCGGTGACCACCGTTGCGTTAAGGGTGCACACCAACGGCAGGTAGTTCCCTGTCGCATCGGCGAACCCGGCGACCTGTCCGCTGCGATCGGCGGTGGGTCGTACCGAAACGCCATACACGGTTCCAGACGTGCCAAGAGAGATCGCCGTGTCACCGGGCTCGAGCCCCAAACCCAATGCAGCGGCCATATTGTCGCCGGTTCCGGCGGCCACGATCACTCGCTCATCAAGTCCGAGCACCGCCGCAGCATGGGCGTGCAACCGGCCAGCCGGCTCACACGGAGCGAGTACGCGCGGCATGCGCCTGGCCCACGCATCGGGGTCATCAACAGCCGTCGCGAGGAGCACCTGGTCTACCTCGCCAGTCACCGCGTTGAACCAGCCTGTCCCCGACGCGTCTCCGCGGTCGGTCACGTGCTCACCGGTCAGCTTCCATGTGAGCCAGTCGTGCGGAAGCATGACCCTCGCCGTGCGACGGGCCATGGCGGGCTCGTGTTCGATCATCCACGCAAGCTTGGTGACGGTGAAGGCCGCAACTGGCACGCTTCCGCAACGGTCGGCCCAGGCTGGTGCTCCGAGAGCTTCGACCATGCTTGCGGCATTGGCGGCCGACGTGGTGTCGTTCCAGAGCTTCGACGGGCGGACAACCTCGCCGCGATCATCAACCAGGACCAGGCCGTGCTGTTGGCCCGCCACTGACAAGGCGACCACTCTTCGACGCACATCACCAAGCTGGTCCATCGCCGCCGAGAGCGCGTGCCACCACACAGCCGGATCCTGCTCGCTGATTGGCGGCGATGTCGCCGGGTGGACGGCGCGACCAGACCCAACCACTTCACCGGTCGCGATGTCGCGAGCTTCGAGCTTGGTCGATTGCGTCGATGAATCAACGCCGACGACGACCTCAGCCATCGGTCGACCGGTACCGCGTTGACGGGAACAGTTCTTCGAAGACCCGGTATGTGCCGATCGTCGGAGCGACATCGAGGTCGATCTGCATGGCCGATCTGAACACGGATCCAACATCGTGATCAACCGTTAGGGCCGCGAGCTCAACCGGCGAGTGACGCTCGATATGGCTCACGACCAATCGAAGATGGTCACCGAGGAACCCGGGGCGGTTTGCCTGCCTGGTCGACGATTCGCCCGGTGCACCGTCGCTAATGACCAGAAGCAGCCGGCGGCGCTCAGGCCGAGACAGCAGCCGTTGGTGAGCCCACACGACCGACTCACCGTCGACGCTCTCTGCGAAATGGTTGGTGCGGAGCATGGCGGCCAACGACCGTCGAGATCGCCGGTACGTCGTCGCGGCATCTTTGTAGACGAACGCTGCAAGATCAGTCAGCCGTCCGGGTTCTTCGGGCTTTCCGGCCGCAACCCAATCACGCCGAGCGTTGCCGCCATTCCATCCGATCGTGCTGAAACCGGCCACCTCTACCGAGACGCCTGCAAGGTCCAACGCACGAGCCAGGGTGTCTGCAACGACCGCCAACGTCTCGAACCGCTGCGCTTTCATCGAACCCGAGTTGTCCATCAGGACCGTGACCGCCGTGTCAATCACCCGGCTCGGGCTCGGCTTCCAGAAGATGTCGTGTTGGTCGCGACTCGCCACGAGCTGGGAGAGACGCCGGCCGTCGATGTAGCCATCTTCGACCCCAAAGCGGCGGTCGTGATCGGCGGGCATGCCGAAGTGACGGCGTAAACGTTCCGCTATTCGCCCCACGCTGACCGCCTGCTCGCGGATCAGCTCATCGAGCTTGCGCCGGCTCGCCGCGAGCTGAACCGGCCGATAGAGCTCGCTTCCGGTCCTGATCCGATCGTGGGCGGTCGTGAACACCGTGTAGCCGCCAAGGCCATGGATCGACTCAGGTTGACCGGTCTGATCTGGATCGCCGGCAGCGATCGCTCCGAGCCCAGTGCGGACTGGTTCGTCGAACCACTCATCGGGGACGACCATCTGGAATCGCTGGGCCTCGTCGGCATCGATCTGCAGTCCCGAGTCCGCAGCCATCTCGATGATTAATCGAGCGATATGTCGAGCAGACTCGCCGAAAGCGAGCTGATTGTCGATCTGGGTCGGCAGCGCCGCCAGCTCGTGGCCGATCAACTGCGCAAGACGTCCCCGCGTGCCTTCGATGATCGTGTCGATCTCTTCGTTGGTGGCACCGAGCCGCAATCGAGCCCTAACCATGTACGTCGCGGTATAGAACAGCAACCCAATGCCGCTCTCGTCGATGCCGTCAGCTCGAACATGGCGATCCCAGGCGGCGCTCACCGCCGCGAGGTTCGCTTGCACACCCGGTAGGTCGGGAGCGAGCGCCAAGCATCGCATGTGTTCGCACAGATCGAAGAACACTCGCTCGAGTGGGGCTTCGGGACGGATACTGCGGTGGGTCGCCGGGTGGCAGTTTCGAATCAGCAGACCGAGGGCATCGGCAAGGCCCCGTGAAACGTCGGTGCCAAGATCGCGACCAGCGAGGACGAGATAGGGCGACGCGACATCAACCGTGCGTCGCCCAACGCTGAGGTGGGCCCCTCGCAGTTCGGCGCGAGGCTCGCGACCAACGGCCCGCAACAACGCGGAGCGCCGATGTTCGTCAGCACGGTTCACGCTCACCGCCGTCTGATCATTGCTCGTCAGGTGTGCTTCCGAACGCTCGTTGGAAGTACTCAGAAACGACGTCATGTTCCGCGACGTCGCACTTGTTCACGAACGAAAGCGCAAACGCCTGCGCGAGATCACCGAAGATTGCGGTGTTCTGGGCCCAGGCAATGACCGTGCGCGGTGACATCAACGTCGAGATATCACCAGCCGCAAACCCGTGCCGAGTCATGTCTGCAACGGCGACCATCTGTTCGACGTTCGCCGCGTGAGGAACGTGGCTGCGCACAATCGCCGCTTCGGCGTCGGCGCTGAGATACCCGAGCCTGGCCACGATGTCCCAGCGATCTACTTGCGCTTGGTTCAGCATTTGGGTGCCGTGATAGAGCCCGGTCTGATCGCCAAGACCGATCGTGTTCGCCGTCGCGAAGAGACGAAACCTGTCATGAGGTTCGATGACCCGGTTTTGGTCCAGCAGGGTCAGCCGGCCTTCGCGTTCGAGTACCCGCTGGAGTACGAACATGACATCGGGGCGACCGGCATCGAGTTCGTCAAACACCAGAGCTACCGGACGTTCCGCAGCCCACGGAAGCAAGCCTGGCTGGAACTCGGTCACCTGTTGTCCGTCGCGGATGACCACCGCGTCGCGACCGATCAGGTCCATACGCGTGATGTGAGCATCGAGGTTGATGCGCAGCATGGGCCATCTCAGCCGAGCAGCGATTTGTTCGAGGTGGCTTGACTTACCGGTGCCGTGAGCGCCTTGCAGCAGTACCCGCCGGTTGTGCGTGAACCCGGCCAGAATTGCCACCGTGACGTCTGGGTCGAAGCAGTAGCCGGCCTCGACGGCCGGTACGTGCACTTCGAGATCGCCGGGGTCGACAAGGCTGACCTGCAACGCTGTATCGAAGCCGAATAGGTCAGCAACACTCACCATGACGTTGCCGTCAGCTACAGCCCCAGCCGAATCGTCATGCACGTCGGCGCTGCCCGCTGCGGGGTTCAGACGTAGTCCTTGTATTGAGGTAGGTGCCGAACCGGCGTTGACAACGCGTCTTTGCGGAACGGGTCACCCAACTCTTGGGTACACATGATCTCGATGACGGTGGTCTTGCCTTCGTTCATCTGGGCAGCGATCGCATCGGTCAAGGCAGCGCCGACATTGTCGAGCTTGTCGACGCGGATACCTTCAGCGCCCATCGACTTGGCAATCTCGGCGTAGTTTTCGTCACCGTCGAGTTCGCCGGCAACGAAACGGCGACCATAGAAGTCAACCTGGTTCTTCTTCTCGGCTCCCCACTGACGGTTGTGGAACACAACCGCGGTGACCGGAATGTTGTGGCGCACCGCGGTCATCAGTTCGACCATGCTCATCGCCCAGGCACCGTCACCGGCATAGGCCACCGCTGGACGTTCCGGGGCTGCCTTCTTCGCACCCATGATCGTGGGCAATGCATAGCCGCAGTTACCCCAGCTCATTGGTGCGAAGAAGCTGCGTGGTTCTTCGAAGCGCAGGTAACTATTGGCCACCGAGTTGATGTTGCCGATATCGGTCGACACCATCACGCGCTCTGGCATGGCCTTTTCAAGTTCGCGAAGTACCGCACGTGGGCTGAGCCAGTCCCCCGGCATGTCCTTGGCTGCCGCTATTGCTTCGACGGACCAGTCGTCGCTTTCGCTCATCCATTCGTCGAGTTCGTCTTCCCAGCGCTGCTTCTCTTCGGCAGTTTTGGCAGCCCGGGCGTCGCGGGTTGCGTCGCAGGCGAGCTCGCGACCGTCGAGGCGTTCGAGTAACGCAATAGCCGCCTCGCCAGCGTCGCCGTGGATACCGACCGAGATTGGCTTGACCAGGCCGAGCATCTTGTGATCGGCGTCGACCTGAATGATCTTGGCGTCGGCGGGCCAGTAGTCCATGTCGTGCTGCGGCAGTGTGCCGAACGGGCCGAGTCGGCTTCCGAGAGCGATGACTACATCGGCCTCAGAGATCAAGCGCATGGCAGCCTTTGAGCCCTGGTAGCCGAGCGGGCCCGTCCACTGAGGGTGCGATGCAGGGAACGAGTCGTTGTGCAAGTAGCTATTCACAACCGGGCAGCCCAGGCGTTCGGCCAACGCCACCGCCTGGTCCATTGCGCCGCCCATGACGACGCCGCCGCCTGACAGCAGCACCGGGTTGGCCGCTGATGCAATGAGATCGGCGGCTTCGTTCAGACTCTCAGCACTTCCGGCGCCGCGCCCGTACTGTGCCGGCCCGGGAATGTCGACATCGATATCGCCGTAGAACCGGTCACGAGGAATATTGACCTGGGTCGGGCCCATCTCAGAGATGGCGCGGTTAAAGGCTCGAGCGGTGAGTTCGGCCATGCGGTTCTCGTTGTCGATGTGCGCCTGGTACTTGGTGAACTCTTCGAACATCGGAAGCTGATTGGCCTCTTGAAAGCCGCCGAGGCCGAGACCCATCGAACCGGTCTGTGGGGTGATAATGACGACCGGGCTGTGTGCCCAAAACGCTGCCGCGATGGCGGTCACGCAGTTCGAGATGCCAGGACCGTTCTGGCCAATCACGACCCCTTGCTTGCCGCTGACCCGCGCATAGCCGTCGGCCATGTGAGCTGCACCCTGCTCGTGGACAACTGGCACCAGCTCGATGCCAGCAGGGGCAAAGATGTCCATGGCGTCCATGAACGCCGACCCCATGATGCCGAAGGTGGTGGTTACACCGTGGGCTCTGAGGGTTTCAACGAAGGCCTCGCTGGGTGTCATGCGGGTCATGGATCAACTCCTGAATCAACGGTGAAAAGTAAGAACATATAACAGATCCGTTTGAAAGTCTCACTCGGCAGAATTTCGGCACAGTTTCGGCACAGTTTCGACAGAGTTGCAGCGCAGTTGCAGCGGCCTGACACCTGCTGGCTGGTCGACTCAGAAGCAACCGCAACCGGCTACGCAGAAGCGGCTTGAGCCCGGATCCCCGAACATAGAAGCTCCATGAGACCATCGAACGTGTCATCGAGATTGTGGGGGTGCGGATGGCCATCGCCGGCTTCGAGGTGGGCAAACCCGTGGAATGCTGACCTGAGCGCCCGAGCGGCGTGCACCCGATGGTCGGGCTCAAGGTTAAAAGCCGCCAACGACTGAGCGATGATCGAAACGATCTGATCGACTGCCTCTTCGAGCTCGCTGTCTCCAGCACACGGGTAGCGGTCGGTTGCTTCGTACAGTCCTGGGTGGGCTTTGACCGAACGCCGCCACGCATGTCCGATCGCCGCTACCGCTTCGTCACCAGCAACGCCCATCGCAGCCTCGCCCAGGTCTGTTGCTAGTGCCTCTCGACCTCGCAAGCTGAGCAGTCGCAACATGTCCTGATAGCCGTCGACATGGCGGTAGAGCGCGGGCTGTTGCACACCCAGGTCTGCGGCAACTCTGGTCAGCGTTACGGCGTCAAGCCCTTCAGCGTCGGCAATGCCAGCTGCCGCATCGAGTACCAGTTCAGTGTCAAGGGTTTGTCGCTTCATCTAGAGCAGCGCAATGGGGAATCCGGGCTGCTACCTCTGGGGTCTTGGATACCACATGCGGGTCTCGTTTCCGACGCCGCGCATGACAACCGTTGCTACTCAGCCAGCTTCGCCTGCGCCTGCAGCGCGGCAATCACGCTGACGTTGATGATGTCCTCAACGCTGCAACCTCGCGACAGGTCATGCACCACGCCGTCCAGCCCTTGAAGCAACG
>CALDYC010000124.1 GCA_937941245.1 uncultured Acidimicrobiales bacterium
GAGACCACGACGGTCCGGGTCGAAACTCAACGTTTCACCGATCTCGAAACACTCATGCAGCACATGCGGGCAAGCGATACCCAACACGCCTTCTCGGTCGCGTGGGTTGACCTACTTTCGGGCCGCAACAGCGTGCTGACGCAAGGGTCGTTCGCGACCGCCGCTGAACTCGAACCTGATCCGGCCGGGCCCTTGCAACAGCCCCCGTCTCGGTCGATTGCGCTTCCGGCGATTACCTATCCCCGACTCACGCAGACCCCCCTCATGCGACTCTTCAATCGGGTCTACCACCGGGCCGCTCCGGCAGAACTGGCCGTCTCGTACGAATCAATCACACGATTTTGGCACCCGCTTGATGTGCTCGGTCGATGGAATCGGCTTTACGGACGGCAAGGCTTTTTGCAGTGGCAGTGCGTCATCCCCGATGAGCACGAATCTGCGTTTGTCGAGATCTGTTCGCAGCTTCGCCACGCGCCGTCGTACTTGACAGTGCTCAAACGTTTCGGATCGGCAGGTCCGGGTCATCTGTCCTTTCCCAAATCCGGGTGGACCCTTGCTGTCGACCTACCAGCGACCCAGCTGGTTCACGAGCTTCTTGATCGTCTCGACGAAATCATGAATCGGGCCGACGGTCGCTTGTACCTGGCGAAAGATGCTCGGATGAGCCGGTCGACTTTCGAGGCTGGCTATCCACGGGCCGATGATTGGCGCGCGATCCGCGCAACGGTCGACCCCACGGGCCGCTGGGCGAGTGACTTGTCGGTTCGCCTCGGACTCTGACACCAACATCAGCCCGCGATGATCCCGATGTCTCAACTCGGCACCCGCTGAACTCGCTGGAGTGCGTGCAGTGATGGCACCCTCTAGGTACGTCATCCACTGAGGGAGTACACGATGGACGTCGCAATATCTGGAGCATCGGGTCTGGTCGGGTCGGCGCTGACAACGCGACTCAAGGCCGAAGGCCATCGGCCGATCGCACTTGTGCGTCGAACTGCGGCGGGTGCCGACGAAATCAGTTGGGACCCTGGCAACGGCACCGTCGATGCATCCAGCCTGGAAGGCATCGACGCCGTTGTGCACCTAGCGGGCGCACCGATCGGCGACAAGCGGTGGTCCGATGACCGCAAGACAGTCATACGGCACAGCCGGACTAACGGAACCGCGGTGTTGGCTACAGCGCTGGCTGGGCTAGATCGTGCTCCCAAGGCATTCGTCAGCGGAAGCGCCATCGGGTATTACGGCAGCCGCGGCGACGAGATCCTGACCGAACAGTCGTCGTCAGGCGACGGGTTTCTCGCTGATGTGTGCGTCGCCTGGGAACGCGCTGCCAGCCCGGCGGTCGAGGCGGGGATCCGCACGTGTTTCGCTCGCACCGGCATTGTGCTCTCGGCCGACGGGGGCGCGCTCAAGAAGCAGCTTCCGTTGTTCAAACTCGGACTCGGCGGTCGTATGGGTTCCGGCACGCAGTGGCTTGGTTGGGTGTCGATCGCCGATGAGGTCGCCGCTCTCATCCACCTCATCGAGACAGACGTACACGGTCCGGTGAATATCACCGCACCCAATCCGTGCACCAACCTGGAGTTCACCAAGGCGCTCGGGAAGGAACTTGGGCGGCCGACGCTGCTTCCGGTTCCCCTTGCTGGGCCGAAGCTGCTCTTTGGATCAGAGCTCGTCGAGGAACTCTTGTTGGGCAGCCAGCGGGTGTCTCCGACCGTTCTGGTCGACACGGGCTTCGTTCATCGCCATTCGACGATCGAAGCTGCTTTTGCCGACCTTGTCGGCTGAACCGGTCCGCAACCTCAGCGCTCAGCGCCCAGTCAATGCCCGCCTATTTCAGCATCACCATCGGAGTATCTCGTGTCTTCATCTTCACCATCGCCAGCGACATCACAGAAGTCAGTCTCGGTTTCACGCACCATCGCCGCGAGCTCGAGCGTGATCTTCGACCTGCTCGCCGACCCGTCCCGCCACAGTGAGATCGACGGGTCTGGAACCGTCCGAGCGTCTAGCGACTCGTCTCCGAAACGGCTGACGCTCGGATCGAAGTTCGGCATGAAGATGAAGCTTGGCGTGCCCTACGACATCCGCAACACGGTCGTCGAGTTCGAAGAGGGCGCGCTGCTTGCGTGGGCCCATTTCGGCGGACACCGGTGGCGCTACGAGTTGGCACCCGAAGGCAACTCGACGGTCGTGACCGAAACGTTCGACTGGTCGACCAGCCGCCTTCCGATCTTCATCGAGCTCATGAGCTATCCCAAACGCAATCTTGCAGCCATGCACAAAACGCTCGAGCGTCTTGATGAGGTTGTGACCGGTTGAGGTCAGCTTTGGCGCCGCGCCTTTCGCCGTCGCAGCGGGCGGCGACGGCCGTCAAGTAGAGCTTCGGCTCGTCTATCGAGACCCGTTGGCGTTTCGCCAGTCGCTTCTTCGAATGCGTTCCAGCCGGTTTCAATTGGAAGTTCTTCGCCGAACAAGGGCTGATCACCGTTGTCGCTCGGGTGCGGTTCGAGTTGTACCAAGGTCGCGATGTCGTCGTCGTTGCACTCGAGAGCAGCGCTCATGGGCGCTGGCCGCGTCGACTGCGCATCGTCTGCTTGTCGTCGGCTGCGTGCCCGTTCAACCGCGCGACGTCGGTTCGCTGCCCGCTCGTAGCTGCGTGCCGTTGCGGCGTGCGGGTCGTGAGCGGGGGCCGCGATGCCTGCAAACGGTGGCCCGACAAAACCCGACGCTTCGCTCGATCGGGCAGGCACGGGGGTTGTTTCATCAACGACCAACCCGGCCGCAGGTGCGTTCCCGTCCCCCGAAGCAGTCAGCGGTGGCGAAAAGTCCGGCCCATAGGCGAGAAGCAGTTCATCAATCACGCGATCCATTGCTTCGTGTCGCACAGGTTGATTTTCTGCAGCGTCAGCCACGATGCCTCCAGTGCCGCGTCGAGCGCAGCCAGAACAAGGTCGGTCATCTTGGCCGACAACTGGGCGGCTCCGCAACTCGCGCTGGCTACATGTGACCGTCGGCACCTGCGATCAGGGTGGGGCGTGGTGGCGTGCGTTTAGCAATCGTTGGGGTCGAGTATCCACACATCGTCCCCAAGTGCCTTCTCGGCGTTTCGGGCAACCGTGGATAGAGGTGACCGGCTGCCGTCCCACACGATGATCGCCTGGTCTGCTTCGGCCAGAAGCCAGCGGTCACGCCCGGCGAACGCCTTGGCCGCTTCTGCGGTTGACCCCGGCACCTTTGTCGAGAGCACGACCACATCGATCGCCTTATCGAGGAGCGCGTCGAATCTCTGCTGTGACGGTTTCGGCCACCGAGCAGCCGGATCCGGGAATGCCAGCACCGCCACGTAGTCGACGCCTGCGTTCGTTGCCGCTTGAGCGCCGAGCTGCTCGGCTCCCAGCTGCAACCCGGTCAGCACTTCGATCTCTCCGTGGAGCTCGGCATGGGCCGCGAGGATCTGGGCCAATCGGGCTTCGACAGCTGCGGAAATCGGGTTGTTGTCATAGCCGCCCAGTTCGGGCGGTCGGTGACCGAGCACGGCCACTCGTCGACGTCGCTCACCCCGTGCGTCGTTCGGCGCGCGGTCCGCGGCGTCGGCCGTACCTCGACCACCGTCGCCGATCAACGCTTCGTCGTCGTCAGAGTCGTTGCTGCTTGCGCCAACGCCGCGCTTGGCTTGCTCGGCTCCGGCAACGGCCAGTTCGTCGGCCCGGTCGTTCCACCGGTCACCGCTATGGCCCTTAACCCACTCGAACTCGACGTCGCGCTGTTGGTAGAGCTCGATCAACGGTTCCCAGATGTCGCGATTCGCAACCGGCTTCTTTTGCGAGTTTTTCCAGTCGCGTTTGAGCCACCCAACCCACCATGAATCGCGAAAACAATTCACCACGTACGTTGAGTCGCTGACGATCTTCAGTGGCCCAGGAAGCGCCCGAACGGCCTCGAGCGCAGCGGTGAGTTCCATGCGTTGATTCGTGGTTTCGGCCGCTCCACCGAAGGCTGCCTCGCCGTCTGGAACGACCCATCCCCACCCGCCAGGACCCGGATTGCCGCTGCACGCACCGTCGGTGTACACCACGGTTCGTTGAGAGTCAGTCATGTACTGATCGTGACAGCTCCCACGGTTCGTGTGGCTGATGCAGCATCGTTCGTGTTCAGCCTCGCAACCCGGCCAGTGCGCTGCGATGATGGGGTTATGTCAGATCACTACACCCGTGCGCTTCCGGACAATGATCCAACCGAGACCCGGGAATGGCTCGATTCGCTCGACGCGCTCGCAGCGGTGCAAGGCGACGCGCGCGCCCGCTATGTCATCGCCCGCCTGATGGAACACGCCGAGGACATGGGCCTTGGTCTTCCGCCTCTGACCAAGACACCGCACATCAACACCATCCCGCCCGACGCACAACCCTTCTTCCCGGGCGACGAAGCTATCGAGCGGCGGATCCGAGCGTTTGTTCGGTGGAATGCTGCGGCGATGGTGGTGCGAGCCAACTCCGACACTGGTGTTGGGGGGCACCTATCGACCTATGCCAGTTCGGCGTCGTTATACGAAGTCGGCTTCAATCATTTCTTCCATGGCAAAGCCGACGGCCAGCCTGGCGACCACGTCTACTTCCAAGGCCACGCTGCGCCAGGCGTGTACAGCCGCGCCTATATCGAAGGCCGTCTCGACGAGACCCAGCTCGACAACTTCCGCCAGGAAGTCGGCGGCTCCGGTTTGTCCAGCTATCCGCACCCCCGACTCATGCCTGACTTCTGGGAGTATCCAACCGTCTCCATGGGCCTTGGGCCGATCAACTCGATCTATCACGCCCGATTCAATCGCTACCTTGAGAATCGTCGTCTCGACGACACATCGAAGAGCCGGATCTGGGCCTTTGTAGGCGACGGCGAAAGCGATGAACCTGAGACGCTCGGAGCGATCTCGCTCGCCGGTCGTTCTGGTCTCGACAATCTGACCTGGGTCCTGAATTGCAACTTGCAGCGTCTCGATGGCCCCGTGCGCGGTAACGGTCGAATCGTCGAAGAACTTGAGGGCGTGTTCCGTGGTGCAGGCTGGAACGTCATCAAAGTGCTGTGGGGCTCAAAGTGGGACGAGCTCCTCGCCAACGACGTCGACAGCGTGCTGGTCGACAAGTTCAACACGACGGTTGACGGTGAGTATCAGCGGCTAGTGACCGAGTCGGGCAGCTACATCCGCGAACACTTCTTCGGCCCCGACCCGCGTCTTCGTGAACTCGTCGATCACCTCAGCGACGACGATCTGCGCCTGTTGCCCCGTGGCGGCCACGATTATCAGAAGGTCTACTCAGCCTTCAAGGCAGCCACCGAGCACCGGGGCCAGCCCACAGTCATTCTTGCCCAGACGGTCAAGGGATGGACGCTCGGCGAGGGCTTTGAGGGACGCAACGCAACGCATCAGATCAAGAAGATGAGCGTCAACCAAATGCGGGACCTTCGCGAGCGGCTCGATCTGGTTGACGAGATCCCTCTCGACGAACTCGACGATGGCCTGCCGCCCTACTTCCGACCAGCCGATGACTCACCCGAGCGCATCTACATGGAACAGCGCCAGCGGGCAATGAATGGCCCGGTTCCTTCCCGCCGAGTCGCGGATCGACGTCCCCTTCAGCTTCCTGATCCCAAGCTGTTCAGCAGCTTCGACGATGGTTCGGGCGGACGTGAAGTCTCGACAACGATGGCCCTCACCGCCATGCTTCGATCATTGCTGCGCAGCGATGCAATTGGTGACCGCATCGTGCCGATCGTTGCCGACGAAGCCCGGACCTTCGGTATGGATTCGCTGTTCCGTGAATTCAAGATCTACGCCCACGAGGGCCAGCTGTACGAACCGGTCGATCACGACCTGTTGCTCAGCTATGCCGAAGGAACCGATGGCCAGATCCTCGAAGAGGGCATCACCGAAGCAGGTTCGCTCGCCGAATGGATCGCAGCAGCGACGAGCTACGCCAACCTTGGCGTACCGATGGTGCCGATGTACACGTTCTATTCGATGTTTGGTTTCCAACGGGTCGGTGACCTGATCTGGAGCGCAGCCGACAGTCGTGCACGAGGCTTCCTCATTGGAGCGACCGCAGGTCGGACCACGCTCGAGGGCGAAGGACTACAGCATCAGGACGGCCACAGTCTGTTGCTTGCGTCGACCGTGCCGGCATGCGAGGCCTATGACCCGGCGTTCGCGTACGAACTCGCAACCATCTTGAAGTGCGGACTCGAACGTATGTATCCGGCAACCGGATCCGCGGACGGCGACGACGTCTTCTATTACGTCACCGTCTACAACGAGAACTACGAGCAACCAGCGCAGGCCGACCATGTCAGCGACGCCGACATCATGAGCGGGCTGTACCGGTTCGATCAGCGCCCAGCTGGCACCGAACTCTCAGCAACCATCTTGTTCTCTGGTCCATCGCATGGAGCAGCCCGATGGGCACGTGATGAGCTGGCATCACGTTTCAACGTCGGGGCCGAGTTGTGGTCGGTCACCTCATACAAGCGGCTCCGTGAACAGGCCCTCGACGCCGACCGTTGGAATCGTCTGCACCCTGGCGCTGAGCGGACCGTCGAGGTCGCCGACAAGCTCGACACCACCGAGGGTCCAATCATTGCCGTCAGCGACTACATGACGATCGTCCCTGACCAGATCGCCCGGTGGGCTCCACGGACCTTCTCACCTCTCGGCACCGACGGGTTTGGTCGAAGCGATACCCGTGACGTTCTGCGCGGCTATTTCGAGATCAGCGGCGAACACGTTGTCGTTGCGGTGCTGTCATCGCTGCACGCCGATGGGCTCATCGACGCCTCGGTCGTGACCGACGCGATCGAAAGCTACGGCATCGACACCGAGCGGACGAACCCGTTCCAATACGAGGCTGGCCCCGTTTTGCGACAGAACCGGTGAGCCTGCCGCGCTCCTCGACGCTGGCGGTCACCGGCCACGTCGAGGCCGATTCCTTGGTACAGACCAACGAACTCGCGCTGCTGATTGCGATGTTGCTTGATCAGCAGATCTCGATCGAACTGGCATTCAAGGGTCCGTTCCGGCTCGAGGAACGCATTGGTGCGATCACGGTCGAGCGCATTCTCGAACACTCTGAGCAAGACCTGATCGACATGTTCGTGATCAAGCCTGCACTGCACCGATTTCCCGCCGTCATGGCTCGGCGCACGATCGCCCTCTGCGAATACCTACGCGACGTCTGGCAGGCCGATGCGCAGGCTCTATGGGCCGATCAACCAGACGCTCAGCAACTACATGACCGAATTCGCGCCCTGCCCGGGTTCGGTGACGAAAAGACCAAGATCTTGATCGCCGTTCTCGCGAAAAGAATGTCGGTCGCCCCCGCTGGTTGGCAGGAAAGAGCTGGCGCGTTCGCTGACGATCAGCCTCGCTCGGTTGCCGATATCGACAGCCCCGCTGCGCTCGCTGCCGTCAGGGCTTGGAAGACCGACCAACGCGCTGCAGGAAAGTCCAAACAGGACTGACACAACGACGGCGTCCAACTATGCGGGTCGCCACGCTGCAGGGATACCGACGGATACAGCTAGTACAGGCGGTCAACCCACCCGAGCAGAACGGCGATTGCCCGTGGGTCGTACCGAAGAAGATGTCCGGCACCGCTGACTACCCGCAGTTCTGCTGTGCCATGAGCGTCGGCGACGATGCGGCTGTCGAAGACAGGAACGATCGAATCCTCTCGCCCATGAAGCACGAACAGCGGTCGGTCGCTTATCTCGGCGGCAGATGCCGAGGCACTCACGTCACCCAGTTCCGCGGCCCACGCAGCTGGGTCTTCGGGGAAGTGCTCGTCGCGAATTGCACCTACGCGCCGCGCATGGGCGAGTAGCCGTTCAGGATCTTTCGACCAATCTGAGAAATCAGCGGGAGGTGCGACCGCAGCAACCGCTGTTACTGCTGGGTTGCGTGCTGCGGCACAGATGGCTAGGGCAGCTCCCGTTCCGAATCCGATGAGGGCGACCGAGCTGATACCGACTCGCTCTTGCATGACCTTGGTCGCGGCAGACACATCGTCGAGCCATCCCTCAAGCGAAAAGTTGCCCTCGCTTTCACCGCACCCGCGATAGTGCATCGCCAGTGTCGGAAGCCCCTTTGAGGCCGCAATGCGATCCGCGAGGGTGTGGTAGGACTGGCCCGCACGGCGGGCGCCGATGGCCGCAGTCGGGAATCCATGACAAATCACCAAGGCAGGGGTTGGCCCGACCGGGGTGCGTTCGGGTATCGCTAAATGGCCTTCGAGGGTGTGTGATCCCGAGGTGAATTCGAGCTGCGCCGATGTGAAGTCCAACTGCCCTAACTCTTCGCTGGGCGATAGCCCCGATTGCGAGCTTCGGCGAGAGTGTCAGGCGAAAACGAGATGAACTGTTCCGAATCGACAAGCTCATCGAGCCGTGCCTGGTCGACCGGTTCGTCAACGTCGTACACGACCTGCGTGCGCTTGTCGCCCACGTACCGGTGCTCTTCAAACTTCGAAAGTCGAGCCATGCCCTTGACTCTATTGCAACTGCTTCCCGGCCCGGTTGCCATGGCGGCGGGTACCACCGAATCGACCGGGGCAGAATCGATGCCAAACCCAATCGATGCAAAACCCAATCGACGCTCCAGAGCTGAACTCTGGAGCGTCGATTGTCTTGAGCGGATGACGAGATTTGAACCCGCGACCCTCACCTTGGCAAGGTGATGCTCTA
>CALDYC010000125.1 GCA_937941245.1 uncultured Acidimicrobiales bacterium
CTGAGTGCTGTTCCACCCGCAGTGATCAAGCTGCAACTACAAAATCTCGACGAGACGGGAGCGACCGTCGGCCAGCTCTCAGCATGGAGCACCGCAGGGGCCATCTTCGGAACGTTCTTCACCGGTTTCGTGCTTGTTTCAAGCGCTGCAGTGTCGACGCTGATCGTGGCGACGGCGCTCGCTCTCATCGTTGGCGGCGTTGCACTCGGCGTGTTCGACGGGTCGTCTTCCGCGCCCTTTGCCGGACAGGGGACCGCTCTGGTGAGCGTGGCAGGTCTGGCCCTGGTGTCAACGATCGGCGTGGCTTCGGTGAACTCTCCGTGCGGAACCCAAACCAGCTACTACTGCCTATCGATCGTCGCCGAGGCGGACGACGATCGCCAACGGGTCCTGGTGCTCGACAACCTGCGACACAGCTTTGTTGACCTCGACGATCCCACTCTGTTGTCCTTTTGGTACGTACGGCGGCTCGTCGACGCGATCGAGCTAGCTCCGGTAGCTGACGACATCGTCTACATCGGCGGCGGCGCACTCACAATCCCTCGCTACGTCCGCGCCACGGCGCCGGGCACACATCAGATCGTGTTGGAGATCGACGGCGAACTCATTGAGGTCGTTGAGAAGCAGATGGGACTGGACCGTTCCCAACCAGAGACCATCGACATCCGGGTCGGCGACGCCCGCCTTGCGTTCGCCGGTCTCGGCGACGAGACAGCCGACGTGATCATCGGCGACGCGTTCGGAAGCAGGTCGGTTCCCTTTCACCTGGCCACCGAGGAGTTCCTCGCGGACGTCGCTCGGGTGCTTCGCCCCGATGGCATGTACGCAGCGAACATCATCGATTCGGGCGGTCAGCTGTTCGTCGCCGCCGAGGCTGCAACCTTGGCGCGTGTGTTCGATCACGTTGTTGTGGTGCGCAACGACGCCATGGCTTCGGGCCTGAACGGCAACGCGGTGATCATCGCCAGCGATGCTCCGCTGGACTCAGCTGCCCTCGCCGATCGGCTGAGGCAATCGGGAGATGGCGGCGACCTCGTGAGCGACCTCACGAGCTATGTCGCTGCAGCCGACGTTCTTACCGACGATTTCGCCCCCGTCGATCAACTCATCGCCCTGGGCGCGTAAAATCGCACACCACTAAGGGGCCCTAGCCGTCGGACCTGAATTGGTCACGTCAGATTGGCTAGCGTTGACGGCCAATGACCGAAGGCGACAACAGCTCCGCTTCGACGCCGCCCGACGCCGTCGACGGTCGTGCCGCCAGACGCCAGAGCAATATCGACACCGTCCTCGACGTCGTCGTCGAGATGTTAGCCGAAGAAGCGATGTTTCCGACAATCGAGCAGGCAGCAACCAGATCGGGGCTGTCCCTTCGGTCGCTGTACCGGTACTTCGCAGATCCAGCTGAGCTCATCGAAGCGGCAATCAGTCGCTCGAATCAGGTTGGACGCGAGAGCTCACGGTTGCACGCCATCGGTGAGGGCTCCCTTGCGACTCGGGTCGAGAACTTTGTGACGATGCGGCTGCACGTCCACGATCTGCACGGCCCCGGCTATCGAGCGACCTTGGCCAATGCGGTGCGACATGACCGGCTCCGCGAAGAACTGACGAAGAGCCGGCAACAGATGACCACACAGTTCGAGCTGCAGTTCGCGCCGGAACTCGGACCGCTTACGGCACAGGACCGTGCTCGGGTCGTCGCCGCAGGCGACCTGCTGACCCAGCTTGAGTCGGTGGACTATTTGCGGCGGCACCGCAACCTGTCTCGCTCTGAGGCACACGACGCTCTCACCTCGGCGTTGCATGCAATCCTGACCTAATCCGGAAGGCGGCAGGCGAGCAAGTGCTAGGTGGGGCCGCCTGCAATTTCGAGATTGAAGCCGGTGATGTACGACGCCTGGTCTGAGAGCAAGAACAATGCGCCGGCGGCGACTTCGTCAAGCGAGCCGTACCGCCCCAGCGGGACCGACCCAATCATTTGCTTCGCGACGACTACCGGATCGTCTGAGAAGTGCGTGCTGTCCGCCTGGGCCTGCAGCTCGACCTGCCGGTCCCACATGCGGCCAGGTCCGATGAGCGCCGGGCTGATGGCATTGACCCGTATGCCGTAATCGGCGAGGTCAAGAGCGGCGGTCCTGGTCATCGCCACGACCGCTGCCTTCGAAGCGCTGTACGCAGCCATATTCGGCGCACCAACGTGTGCCATCGACGCAGTGTTCACCGCCGCCGCCGAAACCCCTGCGGCGATTGCGTGACGACAAAAACTCGCCAACACAGTGAACGCCCCGACAACGTTGATGTCGAGCACCGAGCGGAAGTCTGCGGTGTCATAGCCGTGAATCGGAGTGAAATCGCCCTGATACCCGGCGTTGTTGAACAGCAGATCGGCGACCAGCCCACGAGAGGCGAGCGCAGCGAAGTGTTCATTCACAGCTTGCTCGTCGGTCACATCGAATCGTGCTTGTTCGATCTCGCAGCCGGAACGAGCCGACCTGCATCGCTGGGACACGTCGTCAAGGTCCCCGCCAATATCGGCAAGCACCAGATCCGCTCCTGCAGCGGCCAGCCGAACAGCAGTCGCGCTTCCGATGTCGCCTGCTGCACCGGTTATCACGGCCAGACGGCCTGCAAACGGTCGATCGGTCATGGCGATGCCACCATTGGGCGGGCCTCGTTCGCAGACGGCCCTGGCCCTGCATCAGCGCGAACGGCGAATACGGAGCTCACCGCTCGATCACCCCTGCGAGTTCCAGCAATCGATGGGGCGGCAGATACTGCTCGAGCACCTGCACACCAAGCGCATCGGACACCGCGTTGGTCAAGGCTGCGGGGGCGCCGATCATGCCGCCCTCGCCGACGCCGCGGGCGTCGTTCTCGCCGGCGGTCAGCGTTTCGAGGTGTTCGATTTCGATATCCGGGATCTCCATTGAAGTCGGAATCAAATAGTCCATGTAGGTACCTGATTGCAGGTTGGCGTCGTCGTCGTAGTGGTGACGTTCGTAGAAGACGGCGCCTATGCCTTGTGCAACACCGCCTCGGACCTGGCCGTCGACAATGCCCGGATTGATGATCGGTCCGCAGTCCTCAACGACCAGGTACCGCGGAATCTCGACCATGCCGGTTTCGAGGTCAATATCGACCCATGCCACGTGGGTTGCAGTCGACCAGCCGCCGTTGCCGACACCTTCGTACTTCATGCTCTCGGCGAAGACGGGCCCGTCGGCAATCCCCGTTTCGCGTGCCACCTTCGCAGCGACTGCGCGGTAGCCGATGCCGCGCGATGGCACCCCGGCGACATGGATATTGCCGTCGACGATCTCAATGTCGTCTGGCGATGCCTCGATCATGTCCGCTGCCACCGCCGCGACCTGGCGCCGAAGCTCACGAGCGGTGACCCGCATGACACCGGCGCCCAACGGGCCGCCTCTGCTTCCGCCAGTACCAAGAAAGCTGAACTGGGTGCGATCAGTGTCGCCCCACACGATCTCGACATCGTCCATAGACACGCCGAACTCGTCAGCGGCCACCTGTTTGTACGTCGTCTGATGGCTCTGACCGTGAGGGCTCTGTGAGGTGTACATCACAATGCGTCCGTCGGCCTGGATCTCGGCCCGGCCGTCTTCATACAAGAACATGTCACTTCCAGGCTGAATCGATTCGAAGAAGTTTGGTGGCCCGGGGGCGGCTTCGTGGTAGCTGGCGATGCCCAAACCGAGTCGATGGCCTCGCTCGCGAGCTGCAGCCTTGTCACGTGCCAACTGGTCGTTGTCAATCAGGCTCAGCGCGTGATCGAGAGTCTTCGCCACCGACATTGTCTCGTCGAGCGTGGGCCCGGTCAGCAACGCCGCTGGCATGGTCTCTTCGCGAAGCACGTTCTTGGCCCGAAGCTCGCCCGGGTCCATTCCCAGTTCCGCGGCAACGACATCGATCATGCGTTCGCGCATAAACGTCTCGTTGGCCCACGGGCCCCGATACGGCACCACCTTGCCCTTGTTGGTGGCGACGATCTTGCCGTTGAGCTGAAAAGCTCCAAAATCGTAGGGTCCTGGCATGTAGACCTTCCAGAACAACAAGGTCGCAACGCCCGAGATCGGAAAGGCCGGATATGCGCCCTGATCGAGCACTGCATCGACCTTGAGACCCCGGAACGTTCCGTCTTCGTCAACTGCCATCGAGACGGTGAAGCGCTCTTCGCGGGCCTGTCCGCCATCGAGCAGATTCTCGACCCGGTCTTCGATCCATTTGACTGACAGCCCGGTCGCCTTTGCTGCTGCGGCGACAGCGATATCTTCGCGGGCAACCGATCCCTTTGAGCCAAACGCCCCGCCGATATCGCCGGCCTTGACGGTGGGGTAGTCCTCAGCTGCGAGCAGTCCCATCGCCATGCGGGCCTGGTGTCGCAGCATGGACTTGTCTTTAGACAGCTGTGCTTTCTGCCCAGCGGGATCCGATGACTTGAGCTTGTCAATGTTGGTCTTCAGGAATTCTTTGCTGGCCGAGCTAAATGCTTTGCGTCGCTCTTTGTTGCGTAGGAACGTCGACAGATTGCGAACTGCCCCGTCGTTCACGAGCAGCGCGGCGATTGCCCATTTGAGAAAGTGCGGGGCTTGTGACGTGTTGTGCAGTTCGAGGTGGCCGCTATCGGGGTCGACCAACACGATGCAGCCGCGAGTCTCCATTGGTTGATTGGTTTGGCGGGGACACTCGAAGGTCCGGGTGATAATCCGATCCGCGTCGGCGAACGTCTTGTCGACGTCGCCGAACTCGAAGCTGGTATCGGCAAGGACATTGCCGTCGGCGAGTTCCCATAGTTGTTCACGGCTGGTGTCGAGCCCTTGGTCGATCGTCGCCGTTGGCTGCAGATCTTCGTAGTCGACCTCAATGAGCTCAAGCGCGTCCTCGGCGACGTAGCGCGATTCGGCGAGCACGAGTGCTACGGGGTCGCCCATATGGCGGACCTTGTCCTCGCTCATGCAGCTATAGAGCGGCGTGTAGACACCATCGGCCATGAAGAAAGGCGGGATGGGATTGGTCAGCGCGTTAAGTTCCGCGGCGGTGAACACGCGGGTGACGCCCGGGAGTGCCGCAGCAGCGGTGACATCGATCGACAGAATGCGAGCGTGTGCAAACGGGCTGCGCAAAAAGGCGGCGTGGTGGACACCATCGGGGGTGAGGTCAGCGACAAAGTTCCCCTTGCCGATCAAGAAGCGTTCGTCTTCGACACGTTTGACGCGTTGACCGACGAACCCCAACCCCGATGTTTGCCGGTCCGAGGTCGGACCGGTTTCGTAGCCAGGCGTCATTGTTGTGCTCCCATGATGCGGACTGCGGTCTCGACGCCTTCGACGATCGACTGGTAGCCCGTGCAACGGCAGAGATTGCCCGATAACTCCTCGCGAATCTCGTTCGTGCTCGGATTCGGGTTGTCCCGGAGCAGTGCCACGGCCGACATGAGAAATCCGGGTGAGCAGAACGCGCATTGAAAGCTCATGGCGTCGTACATGCCCTGCTGAATCGGATGAAGCGAGCCGTCGGCGTTCGCGAGCCCCTCTATCGTCGTGATTTCGGTGCCATCAGCTTGCACCGCAAGCATGAGACAGGACCGAACCGGTTCGCCGTCAAGGAGCACCGTGCACGCTCCGCAGACGCCATGTTCGCAGCCGAGATGGGTGCCAGTTAGACCAGCTTCATCACGGATGACGTCGGCGAGTGATCGTCGCGGCTCGACGTCGAAGCGACGCGATGCCCCGTTAATCGTGGTGGTCACCGAAATTGTCTCGCCGATTGCGGCGCGAATGCTCGGCAGGTTCATACCGGTATCCCAATCTGGTCTGCGGACTGTGCCAGGCCTCGGCGGGTCAGCACCGCCGCGATCTGTCGTCGATGGTTGGCAGTGGCATGGATGTCTGAATCAGGCGAGAGCACGTCGGCGACGACCTCGGCGGCCTGTGCAAACAACGCAGGCGATGGCCGTTGGCCGACAACGATGGCCTCGGCCTCGGCTACACGAATCGGCGTGCTTGCGACGCCAAAGAACGACAGCGCCGCCGACTCGATCACTCCATCGGCAACGTCGATCGCACATGCCAGCCCACACATCGCGTAGTCCCCGTGCCGACGACTGATCTCAACGACCGCCCCGCCCGACGTCGCGGACCATGGCGGAAACGTCACCGACGTCACCAGTTCCTCAGGCAGGGCAGCGGTCGTGAAGAAGCCTAGGAAGAAGTCGGCTGCAGCAATCTCGCGGGTGCCTGTCGCCGATGCCAGATGCAGCGTCGCCCCAAGCGTCAAGCAGACCGCGGGCATCTCAGCGGCGGCGTCGGCGTGGGCGATACTGCCAACGACCGTGCCGCGATTGCGGATGGCCCGATGGCCAACGTGGGGGAGCGCTGCAGCGACGACCGGAGCGTGCTCTGCCACCATCGGCGAGGTCTCGGCTTGAGCGTGGCGCACCATCGCACCCAGCGACAGAGCCCCGCTCGCAGTCGCGATGTGTTTGAGTTCGTCGATCGCTGCGATGTCGACGACATGATCTGGTCGGCCCAGGCGTAGCGCCATAACCGGAAGCAGGCTCTGTCCACCAGCAAGCACCTTGGCATCGTCGCCGTGGGCGGCAAGCAGATCGAGCGCCTCGGTAAGCGTGGCTGGTCGGTGATAATTGAATGGTGGGTTCTTCACTGATCTCCTCACGCCATGCCGAACGGCATGGCGTGCTCGCATGATCGCACATAGCTGACGATGCGCGAGTCGCCTCGTCACGCGAGCCCCAATCGGGCAACGACGTGACGCGTCAGTTCGCGACGTTGATCCAATCGACGATCGCCTGTCCGATCTCGTTCGGACTGTCCTCCTGGATGAAGTGCAAGCCAGAAACGGTGACTTCTGTCTGGTTAGGCCAGCTGCGCACAAACTCTCGTTGCGCACCGATCAGGATGCTCCCTGGATCGGCATCGACGAAGAGGGTCCGCACCTCGCCAGTCACCAGCCAGTCGGCATAGGACTCGACAATCGAGACCACATCAGCTGGTTCGCCATCGATCGGGATCTGACGCGGCCACGTCAGCGTCGGGCGTCGATCTTCGCCTTGGTTCTCGAACGCCCGCCGGTATTCGGCCATCTCAGCAGGTTCGAGGTCACGAATGATCGACGCCGGAAGGATTGCTTCGACGAACAGATTTTTGGTGAGAACCATCTCTTCGCCTGCCTCGCTGCGCATCGCTCGAAAGATGTCGACGGCGCCGTCGGGCCACTCGCTCCATGTCAGCGGACGAACGATGGCTTCCATAAAGGCAATGCCGGCCACCCGGTCGCGATGGCGGTTCGCCCAGTCAAATCCAAGAGCCGAGCCCCAGTCGTGGATCACGAACGTGATGTTGTCACCGAGGTCGAGCTGATCAAGAAGCGCATCGAGATGCTCTCGATGCTCGGCGAACGTGTAGGACCCCGTACCCGACGATTCGAGCTTGTCCGAGTCGCCGTGCCCAATCAGGTCGGGGGCGATACATCGAGCCGAGCCCGCGACGTGCGGAATGATGTTTCGCCACAAGTAGGACGATGTCGGGTTGCCGTGCAAGAACACAACGGGATCGCCGCTTCCTGAGTCGTGATAGGCCATCTGGCGTCCGAGAACGGTGGCGTACTTCTTCGGGAGCACAGCAGTATCCATTCGTCGAGTGTGCAACAGCATCGGACAGCGCCACAAATGGTCGGCTGAGCGCTAGCGGTCGCGGTCGGCTGGTACGTATCGCCGACGCCGCGATTTCGCTTCGTCCCGGTGGATTGCGCGAGGCTACGTCATACCGCCGCCATCGAGGAGACCTGCTATGTCAGACACCGCCGCCCCTGTGCACTTCGTTGCGCACATCACCGTCAATGACGAAGACGGATATCGCCAGTACGAAAAGGGCTTCTTTCCGATTCTGAAACCGTTCGGCGCCCGCTTCGTTACCTACGACGACAATGTGACCGTGCTCGAAGGAGACCGCGCCGCTGGACGAACCATCATCATTGAGTTCCCATCCGAAGCGGTCTTGCTCGAATGGTGGCACTCGCCGGATTATCAGGCGCTCGCCACACTTCGTCAGGCCGCATGCACAACCCATTCGGTGTGCATCGTGCACGGCCCACCAGCGCGCTGACCGTGGCAGCGATGGATCCGGGTCGTCACTAGGCAGGACCGGGAGGCAGGGTCGCCGGTCACCATTTCCCGATAGAGCGCGGTGCAGGCTGTCTCACCGACCGGCCGCTGCAAGTATCTTGGAGCGGTGAGCACACCTGAACTCGACAATCTCGACGCCGCGCTCCGAAGCGACATACGTCGACTCGGTACCCAGCTCGGCGACGCGCTCGTGCGCCAACACGGCCAGGACCTACTCGACCGAGTTGAACAGGTCCGAGCGATCGCCCAAGGCCTGCGCCGCGACGACGCGTCGAACGACAGCCTGGTGGACGTACTGGCCGACGTAGACCTGGGCGAGGCGATCAACCTGGTGCGCGCGTTCACCGTCTATTTCCACCTTGCCAATACCGCCGAGCAAGTACATCGAGTCGACGATCTCAACAGCGCGGCCAATGGAACGACCCGATTCGAAGAAACCGTGGCGTTGCTGCAGCAGGGTGGCGCTTCGAATGCAGAAATCGTCGCTGCTACACGCCAAGCCGAACTTCGGCCGGTGTTCACCGCTCATCCCACCGAGGCGTCGAGGCGGTCGATTCTCGACAAGCTCGCAGAGATGTCTCAACTCATCGAACGTCGGGGCGAGTCGACAATCAGCCGTAGCGAGGTCGCAGCGATCGATCGGCGCACCAACGAGCTGATCGACGCAATCTGGCAAACCGATGAGCTACGCCGCGAACGACCAGCCCCGGTCGATGAGGCCCGCTCGATCCTGTACTTCCTCAACCAGATCGTCTCGGACGGCGTGCCTCAGCTTTTTGATGACGTCGACGCCACCCTGCGCACGATCGGCGGTTCGCTCGACGGTGACACCGTGCCGGTACGTTTCGGCTCCTGGGTCGGCGGAGATCGCGACGGAAACCCAAACGTCACCCCACAGATCACCCTCGACGTGCTTGCCTTCCAACGCATGCGGGCATTGCGGCTGCTCATCACCGAGATCGAAGGGCTTTCCGCTGAGCTGTCGGTCAGCACGTCGGTCGCGGACGTGTCTGAGGAGCTAGCAGCGCAACTTGTCGAAGACGAAAAGCGGTTCCCATCGATCGCGTCGCGTTTTAGCAAGCTCAGCCGAGGCGAGCCGTATCGCCAACGGTGCGCGGTTATCCATCACCGGTTGACGTGCACGGCCGACGCAACAGACCCAGACAGTTCATACGCAAGTCCTGCAGAATTGCAGGCCGATCTGGCATTGATGGCAGCCTCGCTCACCGCCCACCGCGGAGAACTGCTGGCTCAAGGGCGCCTCGCAAGGGTGCAACGGACCGTGTCGCTGATCGGCTTCCATCTGGCCACGCTCGACATTCGCCAACACACCGACGGGCACCACCAGGCCCTCGCTGAACTCTTCGCGGCACTCGATGTCGACTATGCGTCACTCGACCGCCAAGCTCGCACGGCGTTGCTTAGCGACGAACTGGCAAGCCGTCGCCCACTTGCTCCACCCGTCACTCCCGAATCTGATGGGGCGCTCGCGCTCATGGCCTCGATCCGAAGCGCCATGGAAGACCTTGGCGACGAGATCATCGAGAGCTACATCATCTCGATGACCCAGGGTGTCGACGACGTGCTCGCCCCGGCTGTCCTAGCCCGAGATGTCGGCCTGGTCGACATCCCCCGAGGGATCGCACGACTCGGCTTCGTTCCGCTGTTCGAAATGATCGAAGACCTGCGCAACATCGGTCCGGTGCTGCGCGACTTGCTTGCCGTCCCGGCCTACCGCCAGTTGGTTGAGCTTCGGGGCAACGTGCAAGAGGTCATGGTTGGGTACTCCGACTCGAACAAGGACGGCGGCATCACCACTTCGCAGTGGGAGATCCACAAAGCGTTGCGTCAAATCGCCGATGTGTCTCGTGAGACCGGGATCCGGATCGTCGTCTTCCACGGTCGCGGCGGCACCGTTGGGCGCGGCGGCGGCCCAACCAACGAAGCGATCCTCGGCCAACCAGCAGGAGCCGTCGCCGGCGCCGTCAAGATCACCGAGCAAGGTGAGGTCATCGCTGACAAGTACGGCCTTCCGCAACTTGCTCAGCGCAACCTAGATCTTGCTCTCGCCGCAGTCGTCGAGGCGACCGTGGCCCACCGCAGACCTCGCCATAACGCCGAAACAACGGCTCGGTGGAACGAGGTCATGGAGATGATGTCGACCAGCGCGTACGGCGCCTATCGCTCGTTCCTCGAAACACCCGGCATGGTCGAGTACTTCGAGACATCTACGCCCGTCGAGGAGCTCGCTGCGATGAACATCGGCTCGCGGCCGGCCAGACGGGCCAACGCGAACGCCGGAATCTCTGACCTGCGGGCAATCCCATGGGTCTTTGGTTGGACACAGTCCCGCCAGATCATTCCTGGTTGGTTCGGTGTCGGGACCGCACTCGAAGCCGCCCGCAACGCCGGACATGGCGACGCACTAGATGAGATGTATGCCGGCTGGAAGTTCTTCGGCGGGTTCTTGTCCAACGTTGAGATGACGCTGTCGAAGACCGACCTTGCGATCGCCAAGCACTATGTGAACCGGCTCGTTGCTCCAGAGCATCATCATTTCTTTGATCTCATCGTCGCCGAACACGATCGAACCGTCCGTGAGATTGGTCTTCTGTCTCAGGGTTCGTTGCTCGATGACCTGCCGATCCTCAAACGCACGCTCGCCGTCCGCGATGCCTACCTCGATCCGATCAACGTCCTACAGATCGAACTGCTCGCAAGATCACGGAGCCTCGAAGATGGCGACGCTCAAGCCGATCAGATTCAACGTGCCTTGCTGCTGACGATTAATGGCGTGGCCGCGGGTCTACGCAATACCGGGTGAACACGGGCCCTCAGCACCTGCACACGATCGTGTTCGTTCACGCTCACCCCGATGACGAAGCGATCTTTACCGGCGGAACCATGGCCCTGCTCGCTGCTGCTGGGCACCGGGTCGTTCTGGTGGTCGCTACGTCGGGAGAGTTGGGAATCGCATCGGACGCAGGTCCACTGCGAGGCACCCGCCAGGCCGAGACACGTCGGGCGTGTGCCGCGCTCGGCATCGATGATGTGCGCATGCTCGGACGTCAAGATTCGGGCCTTCACGGCGAAAATCCGGACGGTTTCGTGCACGGCTCTGCCCGCGATGACGCGAACGCTTTGGTATCGCTGCTCGACGATCTTGAACCAATCGACGCTCTGGTCAGCTATGACGATCACGGCATCTACGGACACCCGGACCACGTGCACGTCCACGACGTGGTCAACCTGGCCGCACCGCTACTCAATGTCGAAACCGTGTACGAATCGACGGTCGACCGCGAATACCTGCACTTCGTTGAAACGCACCTAGTTGTCGATGCCGGCCTTGGTGGCCGGCCGGTCGGCAGGGGACTCGCCGCCACCGAACTCGGGTTGCCCTCACTGCTTGTGGACACAACCGTCGATGTCGAATCAGTCCTCGATGTCAAGCTTGCCGCTATGGCAGCCCACGCAAGCCAGCTTCCGCCGCAGGCGCCGGTATTTGCCCTTGGCCCCGCCAACTTTGCCGCCGTCTACCGCTACGAGTGGTACCGCCGGGTGGGCCAAGTCGGTGTCATCGACTCGCTGCCGACAATCTGATCAGCTGCCGCTCGCGAGGTCACTGGCCGCTGCGAGCAGCCGGTCAATCTCAGAATCGTTGTTGAAGTAGTGGACCGACGCCCGAAGCATCTTCGGCAGATCCCTTCGTGGAATGCCGAAATGATCGTGGGTCATTGCCGACACTGAGATGTTGATGTTCTGGCTCGCCAATTCGGCTTTGACCTGCTCGGCGGTGTGCCCATCGATGGTGAACGTGACGATGCCTGCCTGGCGAGAGCCCTGATCGTGCACGGTCGTACCGTCGATGGCATTGAGCCGGGTTCTCATGTTGGCGGCGAGCGAGAAGAGTCGGGCGCTGCTCGCGTCGATACCCACATCGAGTGCGTACTGCATTGCGGCACTCAGCCCAATTTTGCCTGCAAAGTTGGTTTCCCAGTTTTCGAATCGTCGGGCATCGTCACGGAATGTGTACGTCGTCTCGCTCGTCCAGACAGCGGCGTGCAAGTCGAGCATGGGCGGCTCGATTCGTTCAAGCGCCCGCGGCCCGGCATAGACGAATCCGGTTCCGCGTGGTCCACGCAGGTATTTGCGACCGGTCCCTGACAACACATCGCACTTGAGGGTCTGCACATCGAGCGGGATCTGGCCGACCGACTGGCAAGCATCGAGCACGTAGAAGGTGTCGTACGCCTGGCAAAGGTCGCCGACCGCCTCGGCCGGGTTCACCAAACCGCCATTGGTCGGGATGTGGGTCATCGCAACCATCTCCGCTCCAGCCCGCAGCTCTCGTTCCAAATGAGAGAGATCGATCTGGCCGTGCTCATCGTCGTCGATCACGACAATCTCGATGCCGCACTGTTGATGGAGCTGCATCAGAGCAATGAGATTGCTGGCGTATTCGGCCCGACAGGTGAGCACTCGGTCGCCTTGTGCGAACGGATAGCCATACACAGCCATGTCCCACGCGCGGGTGGCATTCTCGATGAAGCCGATCTGGTCGCGGTGTGCGTTCAGCAGCGTGGCGGCGTTGTCGTAGAAGCCCTCGAGCTCCTCATGGGCCTCAGCCGCTGCTTCGTAGCCGCCGATGTCAGCTTCACGTTGGATGTGCCCAATCGTCGCGTCGATCACTGGCTGCGGCGGCAGAGAGCTTCCGGCGTTGTTGAAATGGGCGACGTTGCGAACCCCGGGGGTGATCGAACGCACAAGATCCAGAGTGACCGAGTCGAACATCGTCTCAAACTAGCCGTCGAAGGTGGTTGGCCTAGCCGAAATCAACCGTCACTCGCAGTCGATGCGCTACAACGAAGGTTGCCTATGCAGTCGACATTACGCACTTCGACAGAATCGACAGCGCCTTGACCCGCAAATGGGGTCTCTGCAGGCAAGTAGCGGTTCGATTCGCAGCAGCGTTCGTGGTCTTGCAGATTCCGCTACTTGTGTCGATCTTGCCGTATGGCTCACACGTCACCGACCGTTTCATCCGTCTCGTTGAGGGTGCGGTGATTCGGTTTGGCGAGTCGGCTATCGGTTTCGACGACGTCGCTGTTCGCCACAGCGGCAGCGGCGACACGGCGTTCCACTGGAGCTGGCTCGTGTTGAGCCTGCTCATAGCGGTTGCGGCAACCATTGTCTGGTCGATCGCGTCGCGTCCGAGCGTTCACGAACAAGGCGTGCTCGCCTGGCTCTATGTCACTCTGCGGTTTGGTCTCGGACTCACGCTCATCAGCTACGGACTCGTCAAAGTCCTGCCCACGCAATTCCCGGAGCCCCAGGGGGACCTGCTTCTGATGCCGTTGGGCGACGCGTCTCCGATGGGCATCTTGTGGCGATACATGGGCTTCTCCCACGCATTCAACGTCATCACCGGCGCGGTAGAGATCGTCGCTGGTTTGTTGTTGTTCTTCCGACGCACCTGGCTGGTGGGGGCTCTCATGAGTTGTGTGGCGATGACGCAGGTGGTCGCGGTGAACTTCACGTTCGACGTCCCGGTCAAAATCTTCTCGTCACAACTTTTGTTGGCGTCTGTGGTGCTTCTGGCTCCGTTCGCGTCTCGCCTCATCGGGGCGCTCTGTAC
>CALDYC010000126.1 GCA_937941245.1 uncultured Acidimicrobiales bacterium
AGATTTGTCGCTTTGGGTTGATGGCTATGGCGATGCTGCCGTCACCTACAACGCAGAAGCGGTGGACTGGCTGGCTTCGTTCCGGCGAATAGAGCTTCTTGGAGGTCCGTTCGACGCGGCAGGTCCTCTTGTGTTGGCAGATCAGAACGCAACGCCCTACGAGTGGTTCCTCGATGTTTGTGCGACGTTTGACCTGTTGCTGCTTGAGGTGTTTCCTTACCTCCAAGATGGACGGCCCGACGCATTTCCACAGTCGGCAGCCTCTGGTGAGGTTGTCACGTTCTGCGCGGACGTCGATGCCGAAGCAGTTGTGGCGATCCGAGACGGTGTCAACGTCTTCGGCGACCGAACCGGTGACTCGGTCGATGCTGTCGTCTACGCGTTAATGGAGCACCTGCAGGCCGGACATCAACGAATGCTGGTTCGCCTTGAAGATCAACTCGGTTCCAGTGGAGCGCAAAGCGCGTGGGCTAATTTCACTGGCTGGATTGTCGAAGCATCGTTCGAAGCTCAACAAGCTGCGCAGTGGCCAGTGTTTTCGCCGGATGCTCAATTTGATGACCCCGCGCAAGCGATTGCCGTGATCGAAGAAATTGAGACCGCCGAGGCCGGATTGACCCAGCGGTTTGACAATTTCACCCTCATGCCGCGTGATGAGTCGCTCGCAACACTCAACCTTCTGTGTTGGTACGCGGTTGAGTCGCCATCGGTCTTCGACGACCTCATCCAGCTCATTGTCGAGTGCCCCGGCAACGACCCGAGCATGCATGCGCTTGCCGACATCGAGACTCCACCGGCGAACGTCACCGAAGCGAACTACCTCGTCGGAGAGCTGAGCGAATACTTGCAGTGGTGGGAACCGCTCCCGTACTGGTCGGCGTCGCGTGAAACGGGTTGGGGGACTTCGGTCTGGCAATCAATGATCTCGACCCTCGAAGCTGATACCGGACCATTCGGTGCTGACTTCGAACGGGCAGAGCAGGCATTTGACTTCGTTGTCAACACCGTTCCTGACTATCCGGGACCGCAGACACTCGGAAACGACGCGACCTGGCATATTGGTCAAGACCCCGACGTCGTTCCGGTACTCGAGCAACTCCAGGTCGTCGCTTCGATGTGCGAAGCCCAGCCACTCATTGCACAGAGCATTCACTACTATCTCGACCAGATCGACTTCGCTGGCGACTTCCAACCCGACGCGGGCAATCCGCTCGATTTACCGGGAATTGATCACTGCGTCGCCGACGACTTCGAAACATCAGGCCCATGGTGGTCCTACCTTGAGGATCCGCTGAACCTGGCGACCGAGGTACGCGGTTGGCACGAGCTTGTTCAGGCCGCTTGGCAGCTGAGCAACGACTCAGGGGTCATATCGATTGACAACTTTGTCGACACGATTTCGACCCTGCGCGCCACGAACCTTGCAGCCGATCCAACGTATTCGGACCCGGGTCTGGCCGCTGCTTTGACGCACGCTGAAGTCGTGCAGAGCACCGGCGGAACTCTCTTTGCGGCGTTCTTTGCTGTGCCGAGCGAGCTGTATCCAGAGGTGATCGATGGCCTGTGCGAGGTGATCCGCTCATCGCAACCACTCGACCTTGACGCGGCGATCGAATGCGCGATGCGGTTCGGCATTGACGCACTAGATGGCGCTCAAGCACTGACCCCGTTAGGACAAATCATCGCGTTGGCAACCGCCGCTGGTGATCTTGTGGCATCGCACTCGCTCGGTACGCACGACCTTGCTCAACTCGAGGCATTTTCAAATTACGTCGCCGTGTGGGACAACTCAGATCCCGTTGTGGACACCCAAGAATCGTTCGATGAAGTGGCGAATTCTGGACAACCGACGATTACCGGGTGGGTGAATGATGTCTTCAGTGCTGCTCCAGATGAGCCCCAGGAGTTCGTCGACCAATTTGAGGTCCTGTGCGACACCTTTGTGCGGTTCGAACACATCTTCGACCGCTATGCCACCTGGCACCAGGGAAGCTGGCTCGGCCAGTCGCCGCAGCTGAGGCTCGCACGCTGTGCCGCCTACTTCGCCGCACCGGGCGCTGACCCCGCGGGCACTCCCGCAGTCGATGCTCTGGGTGTCGCGATCACGGCCTTTGCCGATGCGGAGTTCGTCGATCAACCGCAGAACTGGATACAGCTTCAGGCGGCTCAACGCGATGTGTTCGCCGTGATCGCCAGCGTTGACCCGACGCACGACATTCAAGGACCCGTTGGCGACGTGAGAGATCGCCTCGCTCAGTTCCAAATCGATTACGCCGCAGAACTTTCGCCCGAAGACGAGCTGCAGATCGCAATCGCAATCATCATCTTGGACGCATGGCTCGACGACGGGGGCGTTGATGTATTCGACCAGGCTGCAATCAGCACCTTTCCAAGCGCTACCACGAACTGGATCCTCAACCAGCTGTGCAATCGTCTGCGCTTGCTTGAAAGCGCCGCTCCGAGCTGGGTGGTCTCGCTTGCCGACAACGCCGATGTCTGCACCGGCACACTGATTGCCCCGCGTTGGGTTCTCACCGCAGCCCATTGCAGCGTTGATACAGATCCTTCGATCGGTGCACCACATGTCGACAATGGCGGGACTCCAGCCGCTACGAGTGCTGACAATTGGTTCCGTCACCCGTGGTACGACGGTCCGATTGGCCAAACCGGGGTGCAAGCGGAGCCGTTTGACATTGCGATGGTCCGGCTTGACGTGCCGTCACCGAACACGCCGTTGCCATTGGCCGACGTCTTTTCGCCGGTTGCGCAGGCTCCGATTCCAACAGACCCCGTTGTGTATGGATATTCACACCGAGACTTTCCAGATGGTGTGAATTATGGAGACCTGAACGTTCGTGAGGTCGGGCTCGAAACCCCGTTTGACTTTTGGCTTCAGAAGCCGCTGCACTACGCCTCGTTCGGAGATGCAACGGTGTGTTCCGGAGATAGCGGTGGCGCTGCTACTGCTCAGGTTGCTGGGCAACCTCGCTTGTTCGGCGTGATGCGTAGTGTTGATCCGTTCACCCAGAACAATCCATGTGGTGAAGATTTTTCGGTCACTGCCGTCGACCACGTTCTGGTGCGAGAGTGGATTCTCAGCCGAATGTTCGACACCTACGGTCCCACCGGCTGGGACTCGATTTCGTTTGCGACGACCACGAACCCGGCCGCAGCTAGCCCTTCACCCGATGTCGTTCCTCCGAACGGCGCAGCTGGAACGCTCAAGCAGATCTACCCGTGGACCGCAGGTTCAGACGCCCGCTGGATAAGTGACCTTGTCAATTGGTCGGTCACCGTTGAACGCCTCGGCACTGCGGTTCTTCCCGACGTGGCAGATGTCGAGAGTTTCGTCGGGCTTTCGCCGACAGTGAGCTCGTGTGACGCACCCGATGTCTTGAACAGCATCGAAGCCAACGACATCTCGATTGACGGTGTCGCTGTTGACCCGTCTGGCCTTTGGATATGCGATGGGGACCTGGACGGGTTCTCGGCCACCCAGAAGATGGTCGCGGCCGCGTATCTCATGCACACCTTTGACACCGTGGTGGCTGTCGACTCCGCCGATTCACAGATCGTCCTCCGGCGAATTGAAGTCGACGTCGATACTGCTGGCAACAGCAACAACGACGACGGAACTCTCGCCGACGCGTGTAACTGGGATAGCACGCCTGATCTCACGGCTGCAGAAGCAGCTGTGTCATGCGATGCGGTACCCGGGTTGGACTTCGCTCCGGCACTGGTCGCCTATCGAAACCCAGGGGACGCGTTCGACGGGCAACGCACTGCACGCTTCACCGTGACCGACACATTTGATGACTTTGTCACCGACTTTGAACTTGGCGATGTGTTCGTCTACCGGCGCGAGCCAGGAGCCGACGACGGATTCCAGCTGCCAGCAGGCATTGCGGAGCTGATCGAGGATTGCGTGTCCGAGTTTGGGCCACTGGTCATCGACCTGTCTGGGCTGGGAGACGAACTCATTGCCCAGCTCGACGCCGGTGTTGAAGCCGTAACCACAACACACTCGGCAACGCAGATCCCTGTGGCGAGCCTCGATGCTGTGCTGGCCGACTTTGTCACCAGTGATCACTTCGTCGTCGATCACGGCGACGGAGATCTGGACGATTCTCTCGCGAATTACTCCGTGCTGTCCGCCGCCGCCGATGCGACGCCCGGCATCACAACGGCTGGCTACATCGAGAGCTTGCTTCCGATCAATACAGCGGCCGACTTCAATGCCTATGTCGACGCAATTGTCGCGATGTGCGGCGAGATCGATTGGGCGGCCCACGCATACATCCATGTGTGGGGCCAGCCAATGGTGCCAGCCATCTTCGGCGCCTTCGACCCCTGCGTGCAGCTTGGACAACTAACTCAGCCCCCTGACCCTGATATCGGGCCGTTTGCGGACGCGATTGGTCAGGGATTGTTTGCGTGGCGTACCGACGGGTTTGTCGCTCAGCCCGGAGCGTGGCACACGATTGACATGTCGGTCTCAGGCTTTGAGACTGAACTGACGGCATGGATGGTTGAACAAGGACTTGACACGGCTGGCGTCGAGGCATTGCCGGACGTCGGCGCTGTACCAAACCCTCAGTGGGTAGTGCAGGCAGGCGAGCTGTGTCAGCAGATTCGTGATATCACCGGGTTTGGCGATCATCCTTTGACTGCCTGTGCTGCGATCGCCGGCGATGAGATTCTCGACATCGACGCTAGTGACCCGCCGTCCTATGAGCAGCATCTCAGCTACTGGTTCGAGCAATGGATCCCAAGTCTCTACGACGACGCTGGCCTCGATGGTTTCTATTTCGGCACCGCCGCGAACACCGTCGAGATCTTCGACTGGTTTTCGTCCTTTGGCTGGTCTGTCGGCGACGAAAATGCAGCGAATGCAGTCTCTTCACAACTTGGGTTACCTGGCAATAGTGATATGGAGTTGACCGAGCTCTTTGCAAATGGATGGCAGGACGCCGAGGTCACCTACGTGGATACGGCGGGTAGTTGGGTCACCGACTACACCGCTCTGGTCACCCTCAACCTGCATTGCGCAATTATCAATGCAGTGACGAGTTTCGCCGGCTTGGTTAACGACGCAGTGTCGTTCGACCTGCCGTTCGCATGTGAGTCTGCGATCGATGATCAAACATCAGTCGGTCAGGTTGTCACGTCGATCGTCGATCTGGCGGCAAGCGACCCTTCAGCCGACCAGCAAATCGCGCTCCAGCAATATTCTGAGGCCATTGAGCAGTTGCTCGGCACAGAACTACCTCCGCTCATGCTGGCCCAGGGCTATTGGTCCTTTGCCAACGCCAATCCCGACATCGACTTGATGATGCAAGAGGTCTCGGCATGGGCAGAGAGCACAGGCGTCGATGCCCAAGAGGTCCTGTCCATTCTGCTGTCGCTGGCACAGATTGATTCGGCGATGGGCGTGACATTTAGCTCAGCTCTTTCAGGGGCTGACGTTGTCATGTTTCCGGTATTCCTCGACGGGGCCCGGGTCGCTGATGTGCTCTGCCAAATGCTCGGAGTTCCGAACTACGCACCGCTGGTAGACGATGCGGTAGCGTCGGACGGGCTGAGTGCATGCTCGGTGCACTCATCGCTCGACCAGCTGGTCCAAGAGCTTGAGGCGACGCTCGGAGCGCTAACGGCCGGCGAAGTCGTTGGCGGCGAACTTGTTGGACTCGCCGAGTATCTGTCCGCGATCGCTGATGCGCTTGCATCGGGGCCACTCATCGAACTGCTCGAGGAGCAGGGCTATGACACCGCCCTTCAGGTCGAGGACCTGATCGAGCTGATTAGCGAGTTTGCCGAAGCGAATGGGGTCGATGCGACAACGCTCGTGAACGCGTTGTTTATCTTCGCTGACCAAGATGACGAGTTGACAGCGAGCGCCGCTTTCGGTTCTGAGGCAGCAGCGTTGTATCCAGCCCTTGCTTCGGGCATCGACCTCGTTTCGATTCTTTGCCAGATTGCAGAGGACGAAGCACCGGCAGCCCCGGTGGCTGCCGGTCATGTCCTTCTCGAAGTGACGGTCGAAACAGATGGGATTGCGCAAACCGAGCCGGTTCTCGACCCGTTTGCTGCGCCCGGCGTGAACGAGGTCATCGCAGCAGTCACGAACGTTGCAGAACGAGATCTCTACCTGCCAGTCGGCGGTCTTTCTCAGCTCGTGAGCTGGGGAGGCGTCGACACCGTCACCTCAGCAACCTGTGTTGGGTCCATCGAGTCCATCCCCTCGGGCGGGTCCGGTTACGTCCTCGCTCCTGGAGACTCGATTGAGTGCGCTAGCGACCTGGCGCACGGCGAGCCGGGTGCGTCCACCACCTTGAGCGTGATGGCAGAAGTCTTCGACAGCGATTCGAACGGCACAGTTCAGGTGGCAAACGAAGTGATCCGGACCGGAACGCCAGGAATGGCCTTTGTCTCGGTTGCATTGATCAACGCGGGCGATGCGCTCGCGGCCACGTTGATCTCGACGAGCGACTACGCGGCCACGTTGTCAGACCTCGATGTGACGATCACGAGTCCTGACGGCAACACCGTGGATTCGATGACATGCAATGCACCCGTGGTTAGCAGTGGCGGTCCAACGGTATGTCAGATCTCAACGTCGACACTGTCAGCCCAAGGGGTCTACGCATTGGCAGCGTCGGTGACCGAAATCGACGGTCCTGTTCTGGCGTCGTGGGTCAATCTCGACGAGCAAACCACCGGCGACATCTCGATGAGTTACCCGGTCTCTGGACAGGTCATCGATACCGGCTCCGAACCGAACTGGCAGCCCAGCGTGCAGCGTCAGTCCGGGCCGACCGGAACCGGCAGCTTTATGGCCAAAGGTGTCGTTTCTGACGAGTTGGCGGGGGACACGTTCACGGTGTTGCTCGACGGACTTCGCCAAGACCGGTTCGACGTGATGGTCGTCGAAGACGAAGAGCTCGGCGTGTTCGAGTGGCAGGTCGAAGTGATGGCATTGGTCGACGGCAGCCACACGCTCCAGATCATTGGCGAAACCCAAATCGATGGCACCACGCCGGTTGGTCCGCTCGTGACCGTCGATATTGATGTTCCGGACGAAGGGGAGATGATCTTTGACTCACATACCTTCAACATTTCTGACGGTTACGAGGCCGGTCTGGTTTCGATAGCGGGATTCGTCGAGGCATTGCGGTTGCCAGGCTCATCGGAGTCGGTCGGCGCCTCGGTTCCGGCGCTGTTGCGAGCGACACGTGTATCTGGCCCGGGCTTCACAGAACCCGAAGACAGTCAGATCGCTACGACCACGACGAATGGTGAGGGATCGTGCGACGCAAACATTGATCTCAAGGAGCAAATCACACTGCGAGTGTCGGTTGCCTACTACGACGAAATATACATGAGCTCGGCAATCGTCGAGGACGAGGCAGGTCGACCCCAAGAACGTCGAGTCGTCATCATTGAACGCAACGAAGGCGATGAGTACTTCTGTGAAGGCTTGCTTGGTTTCATCGTTGACGAGACGTTCGATGCCAATGCCGAGATGGTCGAAATCGTGATCGAACCAGCAACCGTTGAACAGGCGTTCCGTCAACTCGATGTGGTGATGGATCCTGAAACCACGTTTAACGATTCGCTCGAGGACAGCTACGGACGCAATTTCGACAAGCGTCTTATGGACGCAAACTCTTCGTTCAAGAACAAACACGCCTCAGGTGAGGTGACGATGGTTGTCGATGTCAACGGCTATTTCGAGCTTGCGCCCAAGTTCGATATCGAGATCGGCCCCTTCTATGAATGGAGAGACCCGGTCAAGTACGCCGAGCTGTCGATCAATGTCGTGGCGAATGCTGGCTTCAATGCCGAATTGTTGGCGGAATTCAACTTCACACCACCGAACAAGACTTTCCTCGATTGGTCCTTCCCATTCGCGATCGGACCGGTTCCGTTGTTGTTCAATATCGAACTTCAGGCAGCGGCACACGCCACCGCAAATGCGGGCATTCGTCTCAGCGGCTCCTATTCCTACCAACGCCAAGCTGGCATCAGCTACTCGCGAGAACGCGGCAGCGGTCTTGACCGATTCATGGAAATGCCATTCGAGGACAAACCACCGGTCGCAGAGTTCAATGCCTCGGCATTCGGCAGCGTCGATGTTGGCGTCGGACTTGCGATGCAGCTCGAGGTGTTGATCGCTGGGGTCATTGGTCCATCGGTAACCGCTGAAGCCGGCGTCAAGTTGGAAGTCGAAGCGAACGCATCGGCGACCGTGGCCAGCAACGTGCAAGACGGCCTCGACAACGAAACACTTGCGGTGCTCGGTCTCGACATCGACCCGACTGCGACGGTAATGGCCCGAGAATGGAACGTCAGCCCGTACTACGAGGGCCAGATCGGTCTCGCCGTGGATATCCCCCGGTTGCTCGACCTGATCGACGAGAATGTCACTCTCGGCGGCGGCGTATTGAGTTCTCTTGTGCGCGGGTGGCTTGACGAGGCCCGGGCAGTGTATGACGGTTCCTACAACCGGTTGCGCGGTGTATCGGAACCGATTGCAGGTCAGACGACCATTGATGGCTCTGTACACATGCGGGTCGCTGAGCCAGCTTCCGAACGCCGTCTCCCCCCTCAGCCGACGACAGCGTCCGCTGTTTCGGTGGCTGCTCCTGCATCGGACGAACTCGATCTCGCAACCGCACGCGAATACGAATGGGGGCCCCTCAACGGGATGATGAAACCACTTTCGTTGGGCATTGCCAGCTACGCCGCCCGCAAATGCTTGGAGCAAATTCCCATTGATCTGTTCAACAATGGTGAAACGCATCCGTGCGTGAGCCGCCCATTGTTCTTTGCGACAAAGGCGCAGAATGAAGCTGAGGCGACACAACACATCATCGAAGCAATCGATGCAGGTCAACCTCGTCACTTGCACTACTCGATGTGGACTCACCGCGACAACGTCGACATATCGGTAAATCAGTGGTTCCGGTACGGCCCATTTGCCGACCTGACAAATTGCAGCTCGCCGTCGCCGAATGCGCTAGAGAGCTGCGACGAGTACCCATTCTTGTCGGCATGGGAGGGCTACCGAGGCGAGAACCTTGGTGACTACGGCCGCCTGTACTTCGAAACTCAGCAGGAAGCCGACCAAGTGCCGGGTGCCTGGGTAATTCCGTCCACCAAGTACATCAACCGGAACCACAACGACAGAGGCGGAGCGGCCCTGGGCGGGTTCTACAGCCAGTGCATTTCGTTCATCAAGAATGACGCTGACCATGACAACTACCCACTCGACGAGCCGCCACAATTCAACAATGAGTTCTATGTGATTACGTTGCCAGGCACGACCTATCGCAACTCATTCCGAACATGTCACACATCGTGGTTCTTCCCGAGCTAGCGATTGCGGTTGGCCGATAGCCCGTCGAGGGGTCTGCGCTACAACTTGCGCGGACCTCTCGACGACGACCTTCGTCAGATTAACGTCCGGGTATGGACGTTTCGCTGCCGGTATTCGCCATCATGTTGATCGTCGCCCTTGGCGCCGATGCGATTGCCTGTGCGATTCCGATCGAGTACATCAAGAACGACCTGGACCGACTCGGCTGTTCACCCGCTCTGCAGCGAGTGATTCCGGTCCTGAAGTTTGCAGCGGTAGCGGGACTGGCCGCCGGACTGTGGGTCCCACGGCTTGGCGTAGCCACGTGCGCTGCATTGTTGTTGTATTTCGCTGCGGCGTTTGCGTTTCACAAACGAGCCAATGACACGTTTGCTCAGTATCTGCCGGCCGCTGTGGTGTCGGTGTGCATCGTCGCTGTGATGGTGTTTAGCTACGTTCCAGGCGTCTGACCAGGGGCGTGCTCCCGGGGTGTGACACCTGTCAATCGGTGACTGCTGCCACAACGAAATGCACCCAGTCGCGCTCCAATTGCCGGCCAATGTGACGAGACTTACTAGATGCAGTTCGCACGCCTCGCGCGCCTTATCGACTTCGCCAGGGGACTCGTTTCTCGGCTTCGTATCTTTCATGTGCCTGGGCGCCTTGGCTTCGGGCGTCAGGCTGCTCTTGTGGCCGCTCGTCGGGTGTTCCCGGCACGGGCGCACACGCCGCTGCGCCGCATGGTCTCGCTGTTCGCCGGATCCTTGCTCATTGGTACAGCGGTCACCCTGCTGACTCGTGCCAACCTCGGATTGTCGCCTCACGACGTATTCGTGTCGGGTGTTCAGCCAGCTATCGGTCTGAGTTTCGGTCAGACCGTTTGGGTGGTGTCCGGGTTGTTCTTCGCGCTCGCGGCGGTGCTTGGCCAACCTCCGAGCCGGTGGGGTGTTGCGTACACCCTGGCGAACGGCTTCGCGATCGATGCTGCGTCTGGATTGATCAACGCGCCAGGCTCGCTGGTTGGCCGTTGGCTATTTGTGGCAGTCGCCATGTTCTTTCTGTCGGCCGGGATCTCACTGGTCGTGCACTCTGGCGCAACCGGAGGTGCGTTCGAACTGCTCATGCGAGCCGGTGAGGTCCGCGGAATCCAACCGCGGCGTGTCCGCACATCGCTTGAAGTTGGGGTTCTGACGTCAGGCGTTGCTCTCGGCGGCCAGTTCGGGCCGGCGACCGTCGTTGTTGCGCTCACCATTGGGCCAATGCTGCAGTGCGCAGGACAAATGCTCTCGGATCACTCGCTTGGCCGCTCGGTTCGTCGACTTAACCATGCTGCCGATCAGTTAGTTCCAGAGGAACTGCTCGTCTCGTTCGAGTAACGACGTCTGTACAGAGCGCTGTGCCCAGTCGGCGGCGACCGAATGGGGCAAGAGAGCTAGCCGTGTGGCATGATCGTCGGCGAGGCTGCCGTCGGAGCAGGCCTGTAGAACGCAACAAGGGGGATGTCCTTCGTGGAAGTCTCGATGACTGTCAACGGACAAGCACAGTCTCACGATGTGGAGCCGCGCACACTGCTCGTGCATCACATCCGTGAGAACGTCGGTATGACCGGCACCAACATCGGCTGCGATACGTCGTCGTGTGGTGCATGCACCATTCACGTCGATGGTCAGTCGGTGAAGTCGTGCACCATGCTTGCAGTGCAAGCCGAGGGCACAGACATCACCACGATCGAAGGGCTCGCTGATAGCGCTCGCAACGGCGGCATTGCGGTTGGCGCTGAAGATTGGCACCCAATGCAAGAAGCATTTCAGCAGTGCCACGCACTCCAGTGCGGGTACTGCACCCCGGGCATGGTGATGGCGGCAACCTCGTTTCTGAAAGAGAACGCCAACCCGACCGAACACGAGGTCCGTGAAGGACTCGAAGGCAACCTGTGCCGCTGCACCGGCTACCACAACATCGTCAAGGCAGTTCTGAGCGCGGCAGGTGAGGCATGATCCCCGCAGCGTTTGACTACAAAGTCGCGGACTCCGCCGAGGCTGCAATCTCGATGCTCGGCGAATATGGCGACGAAGCCAAGCTTCTTGCCGGTGGGCATTCGCTGATCCCGATGATGAAGTTCCGGCTCGCCACGCCGACGGTACTTATCGACGTGGCCCGCATTGCTGATCTCAGTTACGTCCGCCAAGACAACGGTCATCTCGCCATTGGTGCCATGACCAAGCATTGTGAACTCGAGACCAACGCGGACGTCGCAGCCCATGCGCCGCTTCTCGGTCACGTCGCAGCTCTCGTTGGTGACCCGTCAGTTCGTCACCGAGGCACGCTCGGAGGCACGCTGGCGCACAGCGATCCGGCGTCGGACCTGCCAGCGGCTGTTCTCGCCCTCGAAGGTGTAATCGTTGCTCAGGGGCCAGGCGGCACCCGGCAGATCGCTGCGGCGGACTTCTTCACCGGCTATTTCGAGTCAGTGCTTGGCGAAGACGAGATGATCACCGAAGTTCGCATTCCCACGGGAACGGGCGGCTGGAACTACCAAAAGTTCAACCGTCGCGCACAGGACTGGGCCATCGTCGGTGTCGGCGTGGCTGACGGTGGCAAAGGCATCAGCCTGGTCAATATGGGGTCAACGCCGTTGCGCGCAACCGCCGCTGAAGCCGCGATTGCGAGTGGAGCTTCGGCTTCCGAAGCGGCAGCGCTTGCGGCTGAGGGCACTGCTCCGCCACAGGACAACAATGCCGACGCCGAGTACCGCACGCATCTTGCCAAGGTGCTTACTGAGCGAGCACTCAAGGCTGCTGGTGTCGCCTGATCGACGCTAACCACTGCGAAAATGACGAAACGGGCACCCCCACCGGGTGCCCGTTTCGCTTCCTCTTTGCAGAGTGCGACCAAGTCTAGGCACTTCGTCGATCGCTTCGCCGCCCGCATCGAAAGCATCGGCACACATTTCGCCGATGCAGCCGATGAGTGAGAATTGAGTGGGGCAACAGGTCCCCCTGTGCCATTGTTACGAACTACAGTCCGCGGTCATGCGCCGGTGGCTACCTGTGGTTCTTTTTGCGATCGTTACGGCGTCGCTGGTGGCTGCGTACTTCCTTCGCCCGCCCGACGACATGCAGGTCGAGTTCGCCTCGTCGTTGTCTGGTGACGAAAGCGTGATCGTTTGTCGAGACAGCCAGATTCAGCAGCTTCTCGTGCCTGAGCTGACCGTGCGTACGTTGTTTGCCGACATCGATTGCACAAACACTTTTCGATGGCAACTCAATGCTGAGTTCGACCAACTTCTCACTGTTGAAAATGTTGATGGCGGGTCTCACATCTTCGTGCGTTTGCTCGAGGACAAGGCGTATGACCTGACGGCCCTGATGGGTTTCCAGTCCAGCTTCGACCAGGCGGTGGTCCAGACGCACCCGCGATTCGAGCCGGCTGGACGAGTGACGATCGTCAGCGGATCCGAAATGCTTCTGGTCAACCCAGAATCTGGGGAGTACGAGACGATCCCCATGCCTGAACCGCTTCCGACAAGTGAGCAGGGGTTCAGAGCCCGTTGCGGCGTCGAGAACAATCTTCTTGAAGTAGCTCGGTCGTGGTTCACCCAGTGCCCATGGGGGTGGTTCGAGGTTGAGGCAGACGAGGCGTTGTCATACTTTGCGCAGCCCGTGTCGGCTGTCGGCGCCCAGACGATCGTTGGGGTTTCGGTGTCGTCGGGTCAGACCGCCCTTGCTGAACTAACGGGTGATCTCGGAGTGTGCGCCACCGAAACTCCGCGGGTCTACTGGGTAGAAAGTCAGTTGATTTGTGTGGGAGGAGGCATTGGCCTGGTCCTGCCGGATCGGGACGCAGGAACCTTCAGTGTCGTGGGTGTGGTTGAACCCTCGAACCGCACGGTTGTCAACGTGGTTCCCACCGGTGACGGATCGTCTGTCTATTTCACCACCGACGCGGTGGGCGCGAGTCTGGGACGTGAACTATGGAACGTCAGGGTTGGAGACCAATCAGAACCGCAATCCCTCGGGGTGGTCACGGCTCTTTCAGCGGATGGATCCCATGAGCCCTTCACCATTTTCGCTGCGATTTGAGACGTAGTAGCTCCGTTTCGAACTGAAGCATGGGCCGACGGTTCGCGGTCGGTTCGATCAAACACTTTCGGTCGAGACACATGTGTGAGAGACTTGCCGCTTCGACGGGCGGACGTCACAGAAGGTAGTGCACCAATGGATTTGTTGCGACTAAGGAAATTGGCCGCCATAGGCGTCATGACATCTTCGATGTCGCTAGTCGGGGCACACCTGCATGCGCCGTCCGCGACAGCACAGGTTTTGTGTGCCAACAATGGCGGCAATGTTCAGTATTTTCCTGCCAATGCCGCCTGCCCGACGAGTGGGGCATTCCAGACTCCGGTGTTAGTTGCCGGTCCGGCAGGGCCGCCGGGGCCGCCTGGACCACAGGGTGATCCAGGTCCGGTCGGGCCAGTAGGACCACAAGGACCAGCTGGTGCCGACGGCATGGATGGTGCGCCGGGTGTGAATGGTATTGATGGTGCGCCGGGTGTGAATGGTATTGATGGCGCGCCGGGTGCCGACGGTATTGATGGCGCGCCGGGTGCCGACGGTATTGATGGCGCTCCTGGCGCGCAGGGCCCGACTGGCGCGGACGGCATGG
>CALDYC010000127.1 GCA_937941245.1 uncultured Acidimicrobiales bacterium
GTCGCTGGGGTCTTTGTTGCTGGGGTCTTTGTCGCTGGGGTCTTTGACGCTGGGGTCTTTGTTGCTGGGGTCTTTGTCGCTGGGGTCTTTGTTGCTGGGGTCTTTGTTGCTGCCGGCTTGCCTGGTTGTCGCCTTGGCGGCGCAGATCGGGCCGCCGGGATCGGTATTGCTAGCGGCGTGATCGTTTGCCTTCGGTGGCTGATGAGCCCGGTCAGACCGGTCGTCGCGATGCCGACTACGCCTGTGGTCTGCCACGCCACAAGATGCGGTCGACGCGCCGGTCCGCCGGTGGTGGCCCAATGGAGCAATCTCGTCGGGGGAAGCAGGACGAGTCTTCCACGTACCGTCGGCGAGACGGACGAGAGTGCGGTGCTGGCTGTGAAGCTGGTGGTGACAGTCGGTGCACATGAGAGCAAGCTGGTCGACATCGGTGTTGCCCCGAGCGGGTGAGTGCCACGGTGTCAGGTGGTGGGCCTGACAACCGACCCAGTCGGCCTGGCAGAGAACGCACCCGCGATCGCGGACCACGAGAGCAAGGAACTGTGCGCTAGATGCCCGCCGGGCGCTGCGACCCAACCAAAGAGGCTGCCCCGTGAGCTTGTCGGTGAGCAGCACCGACACGCTCGACCGGCGAAGGATCTGGGCAGCGACGTCGTTCGAAACCGGTGCGCCAGAAACGGTGCGGACCGGACCCCCGACCGGGACGACAAGAACCGTCGAGGGCCGGCCAACTGGTGAGCCGACGCCGCGAATTAGGTCAGCCAGCGCATCGAACAGCCGTTGATCGTGTGTGCTGGGGTGCTGCGATGGTGGTACATCGCGACCGCCGTCGTTCTCTCGGATTTGGCGCTCACGCTGGCGGACGAGGCGCCACAGCTCATCGACCGTTGCATCGTCGCCCGCGAGCGAGATAGCGGACAGGCCAGCAGCGCGATCGTCGTACCGTCGGGCATTGCGAAGCCGACGTTGGCGACATGCATGAGCTTCGCCAGCGTGTGATTGGGCTTTGCGATCACGGGCGAGCTTGCGGCCCTGGTCGACGCTACGTCTCTTGATCGCGTCGATGAATGGTTGGTCGGTTGCGGCCCCTTCGTCAGTTGCCATTGCCTGGGCGATGGTGTCAAGCTTTTCGCCCGAGAGGTCGCCGGTGTCAAGATCATCGGCCAGCCCAGGGTTGGTCGAAACCGCCTTGGCCCGTGCTGCTGCAGCTCGAGCGGCTCGTTTGGAGCGATGGCCGCCGGCACTTGCTAGTCGGCGGGCCCGGGAGTCGTCGCCGTCGGCACGGACTTCGGCAGCTAGGCGACGAACCTCGGCAGCTTCGAACCGGGACCGGGCGAGCGCACAGCGGGCTTGGACATCATGGAGGGGGAGCTCATCTAGGGCGCCGACGACCAGATCGAGTGCCTGCACCCAATGCTGATCGATGGCCGCTCGTTCCATAGGTTCACCATGACATGGGGGTGTGACAGGTTCGATGGGACGACACCGCACCGCCTCCGCAACAGCGCCACCACGCGACACCGCAACACCATCCTGCAACGGCGCAGCCACGCAGCGCAGCCACAAAACCGGCGGCACCACAAAGCCAGCGGCATCACGAAACCGGCGGCACCACACAGCGCAGCCACGAAACCGGCGGCACCACAAACGATCCCCGCCCCCCCGGAACAGGACACGACAAAACGACAAACGGTCGGTGTCCGAAGACACCGACCGTTCGCATGAAGATCAGCCCCAAATCACCCGACGATCGCCTGAAGGCGACCGTTGAACGACGGCGAACTATGCAGCGTCGAACGCGGCTGGTGCGTGCTCGCGCACGGTGTTCACCGCACGCTTGACCAGGCGACGTGCGGCCTCGGCCGTGACACCGAGATCTTCGCCGACTTCGCGGTAGCTGCGCTTGCGTCCGTCGTGCAGGCCGAAGCGCTGTTCGACGGCATAGCGGGCACGGTCGTCAAGCACGTCGAGAAGCCCGGTAACCATGGCCTCTTCAGCACGGTCCATAACCACTGACTCGGGACCGGGGTTCGAATCAGGGAGCAGATCGACGAGCTCGTTGCTGTCGTCGTCGCCGATTGTGCGGTCGAGTGAGGTCGGTGTGGTCAGGCGGTGCAGGCGTGCATGCTCTTCGTCGAGCTCATCGCCGTCGCCCGAAACCTGACGAAGCGCGGCACGCAGCGACGCGGAGCGATCGCCTGGCAGACGGACCAGGCTGGCTTTTTGGTCGAGGGCACGGCCGATGGCCTGGCGGATCCAGAAAGTCGCGTAGGTCGAGAACTTGAAGCCCTTGCGCCAGTCGAACTTGTCGACGGCGTGCTCAAGGCCGAGGTTGCCCTCTTGGATGAGGTCGAGCAGTTCCATGCCCGGAGGCAGGGGATAGCGACGTGCGACGCTGACGACCAGGCGAAGGTTGGCTCGGATGAACCGGTCCTTGGCCATGGCGGCCGCTCGGACCTCGCGGTCGAGCTTGCGACTGCGTTCGCCTGCATCGCGCAGGCGTCGAGCTTCGACACCTTTTTCGATGATCTGCGACAATTCGCGCTCTTCGGCTGCGTTAAGCAGGGCCACCGTGCCGATTTCGTTCAGGTACTGACCGACTGAATCACTCATGTGTATTGCCTTGGGAAGATTGGGTTCGTTGGGGGGGTGTTGGGTGGAACAACCGACATGCAGATCAACGTTTCCGGCGGTACAGGTGTTCCCGGTGTGTTGATGCGGTGGTGTGGGTTTGCCGTTTTGACTCGGCAAATCACATGAAGCGTGCGGTTGGTCTCCTTCGACACGTGGGCAGGGATAGATCTTGGGGGGTGCTGCCCGGTTGCGTAGCTTGTAGGTTCTGGGTACTCCACCTAATCGGTCGAGTTCCACGTTCCTTTAGCGCTTGGGTACGGTAGTACAGCTCGTGGTGAACAATCCAGCCCAGATTTTCGGTTTTCTTTCGTTTCGCGCCGATTTTGGCCGTATATAAACGTTTCAATGGGCGAAATTTGTGACGATGAGACGGTTGCACGGCGCCGTATTGGTGTCTTCGGTGGCACATTTGACCCAATCCACGTTGGTCACCTAGCCGTTGCCAGCGCTGCGGCGCACGGAGCGGACCTCGATGAGGTGCTGTTCGTCGTCGCTCATCGGCCCTGGCAGAAGGTAGGCACGCGAGATATTTCGCCGAGTGGTCTGCGGTTGGCAATGGTGCAGGCAGCCACCGAGTCAAGGGCCGACTTCTCGGCTTCGTCGATTGAGATTGACCGGGGCGGTTCGTCGTACACGATTGACACGATCGAGACGCTGCGGCTGGCCGACCCTGGCGCAGACTTCGTGCTGGTGATTGGCAGCGATGTGGTCTCGTCGCTCAATACCTGGCATCGCCACGACGAGCTTCGGGACATGTGCACGCTCGCGGTGGTTGATCGGCCGGGCGATGTTGGATCAGAGCCGCCGCCGAACTGGACGGTGCGCCGGGTCGATGCTCCGTTGATGGACCTATCGAGTTCGATGTTGCGGTCCCGCCTCGCCGCCGACCTACCGGTTGATTATCTAGTGCCAGCCGAAGCGCTCGCGGTGCGTGCGAGCTGGCACACTGAGGACCGTGACTAATCTGACCCGCCAGGTGTCGTTGGGGACCGTGTCGATGGGCACCCCGAATCGAACCTCCACTGTTGTCGATGCTGACGTAGCGGCTTTGGCTGCCGCTGGCGAGCCATGGCCATCAATTGCAGCCGCAGCCGCGTCGTCGAAGCTCGGTGAGGGCACGCTTGTTCTTGCGGTGGGCGATGCGCTGGTGGTTACCGACCACTTCGTGATCACGAACGGAAACAACAAGCGTCAGGTCAGGGCAATCGCCGACGAGGTCGAGCATCAGCTCAAGCTGGTTGGCGGTCCGTCTCCGGTGCGGACCGAGGGTCTGGACTCGTTCGAGTGGGTGCTGCTCGACTATGGCGCTTTTGTCGTGCATGTCTTTACCCCTGAGGCGCGCGAGTACTACCAGCTCGAACGGTTGTGGAAGGACTGCGACCAGCTGGACTGGCAGAAGCACCTGCCGGCACGCCCGGCCGTCGACTCTGCTGCTGCTGGCAACGCTGGTGACCCTGCTTCTGACGACCCTGCTTCTGGCCACGCTGCTTCTGGCCACGCTGCTTCTGACGAAGAGGAATAGAACGACGCGCACTCGTGCGCGGCAGCTGCGTCTGGCCGAATCTGTCTAGAGGGTGCGGCGGAACGCGACGAGCTGTTTGAGCGAGTCGCCGAGGAAGCGGACCAGCTTCATCGGGATGATCAGGTCTTTGCCTTCGCGCCACGTTGTGCCGACTTCGCTGTCGCCGCGTCGGGGGCGGTG
>CALDYC010000128.1 GCA_937941245.1 uncultured Acidimicrobiales bacterium
CTCTTCGGCCTCGGGGTCGGTTGCCCCCATGGTCGTCTTGAGCGCTTCGCTCTTCGCTGCGAGGCGGCTGCGCTCGGCGTCAAGTACCTGGCGGTTGCGAATATGGGCTTGCAGCTCGCCTCGAACCTTTGCGATCTCGTCGGCCACGTTTTCGATGCCTTGGCCCCAGCTGACGTCGAACGTTTGGCGTTGTGACGAAAGCTCGGCTTCAGCGGACTCGACACGGGCAACTTCGTCGGCCAGCAATGCTTCGCGAGCGTCGACATCGGCCATGTCGCGCTGGATCTGTTCGCGGTCTGCTTCGAGTGCAGAAAGCACCGCGCCATCAGAAGTTGCCTGACGGTCACTATCGATGTTGCGGATGCGCTCGACGAGCACGGCGTCAACGCCACGCAGTCGTTCTCGCAAGCTCTCACAGCGAGCAAGTGCGGTACCTGAGTCGTCGGCCCCGGCATCGGCGAGCGCTGCTTCCGATGCCTGCACCTCAGCGTCGAGCTCGGCGAGTTTGCGGGTCAGATTGCGGGCTCGGTCCTCGAACTGTTGGCGTTCGTCCGTCGATGCCGTTTGTCGCGCCCGCAGGTCAGCGATCTCACGCCCCACGAGGTGAACGCGCAGAGTTGTGAGTTCCTTGATGAGGTCGCCGTGGCGGCGGGCTGCATCGGCCTGACGCTCAAGCGGTTTCAGTTGGCGGCGAACTTCACGAAGTAGATCTTGCAACCGGGTGAGGTTTGCTTCGGTTGCCTCAAGCCGTCGTTCGCTTTTCTCTTTGCGTCGGCGGAACTTGAGCACCCCGGCTGCTTCTTCGATGATTGCTCGTCGTTCTTCGGGGCGGGCATTGAGCACCGCATCGATCTGGCCCTGCGAGATGATGACGTGCTGTTGGCGGCCGACGCCGCTATCGCTCAGCAGGTCCTGGATGTCGAGAAGACGGCAGGACACGCCATTGATTTCGTATTCGCTGTCTCCGGTGCGGAACAACCGACGGGTGATTGTGACTTCATCGAAGTCAATCGGAATCAACTTTGTGGTGTTGTCAAGCGTCAGCGATACCTCGGCGCGGCCAAGAGCCTTGAGGTTCTGAGCGCCGGCAAAGATGACATCGTCCATCTTCTGGGACCGCACCGCTGAAGGACGCTGGGCACCAAGCACCCACGCAATGGCGTCAACCACATTGGACTTGCCGCTGCCGTTGGGGCCAACGACCACGGTCACGCCCGGCTCGAAGTCAAGTTGCGTCGGCGACGCAAACGACTTGAATCCTTTGATGGAAAGCGTCTTCAGAAACACAGCGAGGCGACCCTAATCATGTCAGGCTCAGATGGTGCACCGGAGCAGCGGTTCGCGGACGAAACTCAGACCTGCGACTGCTCGCAGAAATAGGTCCAACGCCCCGAAAACTTGGTCCGCGCCAGCGGTTGGCGGCTACGGGGGCTGAGTTGGCCGTGTTTGCCGTACACCTGAAGGTGGTCTTGGTAGTTGCCCGGCTCGCCGAGTGGATCCACAAATGGTGACGAGTCGAGCGTGGTGCCGCGGTATTTGACCGCATCATTGAGCACCGCAACAACCGAACGGTAGAACCGACGAAGCTCCTGCGTATTCAACGAGCTCGAAATGCGGTCGTACTTCAGGCTTGCTTCGAACAGAATTTCATCGCTATAGATCTCGCCAAGGCCAACGATCACGTCGTTGTCCATGAGCAAGCTCTTGAGCTTTTGGTCGTGGCTGAGAACCAGACGACCGAAGTCGGTCCAGGCAACGGAGTCGGCCAACGGATCAAGGCCAAGTACCGCGAGTTCAGGTACGTGGTCGACAAGCGGTTCATCGATCGGAATCAAAAACACCTCGACCGCGCTCTTGGCATCGATCAGCCGAAGTTGGCCGCCCTGCGTGAACGTGATCGTGACCACCGTCTTGTCTTCGACAGCGTCTTTGTTGGCATTGCGTCGCACCAACGTGGTCGGCGAGATAGCGATGACCATTCGTCGCTCGTTGTCGAGCGTGAAGATCAGGTGCGTGCCGACGCGCTCAAGTGAGTCCAGCTTGGCGCCAACGATCGCTTTCGCGAACGACGTGCGGTTGCCAGACCGCTTAACGATTTTGGCTACACCCACGTCGACGTCTTTGATCTTGCGGCCAACGGAGTCGCGTTCGAGTTCTCTGCGGACGATCTCTGCCTCTGGGAGGAAGATCATGATGCACGCCTTTCAGTGGCGGTTGTCGGGACAGCCGAATCTTCGGTGTCCTGAAGTGGTTGGTCAGTGCGAAGCGCTCGGACAGCTTGAGCGGCGGCAGCCTGCTCGGCTTCTTTTTTCGAGGTTCCCGTGCCGGTTCCGAGCTTGTTCTCGCCGACGAAAACCTCGGCGTCGAAGACCCGAGCGTGGTCAGGGCCTGATGTTTGCACCCGATAATTCGGCGGTTCGGCAGTGACGGCAACGGCGAGTTCTTGCAGACGGGTTTTGTGATCGGACCCGCCAGGCCCAAGCCGGACGGTTTCGGCGATGCGGTCGCTGAGCAGGCTCAAGATGAGCGCCGTCGCGGCATTCATGCCACCATCGAGATACACCGCACCAAAGACGGCTTCGAGCGCGTCGGCAAGAATCGATTGTTTGTCGTCGCCACCGGTGCTGCGTTCGCCTTTGCCCAGCGATAGGGCTGGGCCAAGCCCAATCTCGCGAGCGACCTCGGCGAGCGTGGTCGCGTTGACCACGCCGGCGCGCAACTTCGCCAAACTTCCCTCGGGAAGCTCGGGATAGTGGCGATATACCTCGTCGGCGACAACGACCCCGAGCACGGCGTCGCCGAGGAATTCGAGTCGTTCGTTCGATGCGACCTGGTTGTTCTCCGCGCACCAACTGCGATGAGACAATGCCAGATCAAGCAGCGAGTCGTCGTTGAACGTGTAGCCCAGTGCGCTCGACAATCGGGTCGAGGCCGGCTGGTTACGCAGCGTTTGCCCTGGCGTCGATGTAGTCGACGGCATCGCGGACAGTACGAAGGTCTTCGAGGTCTTCATCATCGATCCGGAATCCAACGGTTCGTTCGCTGAGCTCTTCTTCGATGGCCTCGACCAATTCGATGAGAGCGAGCGAGTCGGCTTCGAGGTCGTCAGCAAAGCTGTCGCCCTCATTGATGCTCGATGGTTCGACTTCTAGGATCTCGGCGAGACGTTCGCGTACGAGGTCGACTATTTCTGAACGGTCCATGGGGCTCGAATTCACGTGGGTTTCTGCGGGCACGGCAAGGCTCCTCGAGTCGTGACGGAGGCCAGAGCCGCCACATTCTAGCAAAATAACGTTCGTTTTTGCGGTTGCCACGGTGATCGTGATCGAGCGATCGGTACGAGTAGCTACAATGCGGGTTTCGGCAAGCGATTGTGCGTGCCGATCGCCCGATGGAGGTATCGCTGTGGCACAGGTCACGATATATCACAATCCTCATTGAGGATCTTCAAAGAATGCCTTGGCGGT
>CALDYC010000129.1 GCA_937941245.1 uncultured Acidimicrobiales bacterium
GACCAGTTCGTCGTGGGTGCCTGACTCGGTGATCTCGCCGTTTTCAAGAACCAAGATCCGGTCGGCATCGCGAACCGTTGACAGCCGATGGGCGATCACGAAGCTTGTGCGGCCATGCATGAGATTGAGGAGTGCGGCCTGCAAGTCGCGTTCGGTTCGGGTGTCAACGGAGCTAGTTGCTTCGTCCAGCACGAGCAATGCCGGATCAGCAAGAGCCGCTCGCGCAATCGCCAATAGTTGGCGTTGACCGAGCGAAAGGTTGTTGCCACCTTCGGACACAATCGTGTCGTATCCGTCGGGAAGCGCGCAAATGAAGTGGTGGGCGTTGGCGAGTTGAGCGGCCTCGACGATCTCAGCATCGGTGGCGTCGAGGCGCCCGAATCGAATATTCGCCCGCACGGTGTCGGTGAACAAATATGTCCTCTGCAACACGACGCCAAGCTGATCACGCAGCGAATCACGTTGGACGTGGTCGATGCGATGGCCATCGACACGTACCTCGCCGCCGCTGATGTCGTAGAAGCGGTTGAGTACATTGATGATCGTCGACTTGCCAGCCCCAGTTGGACCGACCAGACCGATCATCTCGCCCGGTTGTGCTGTGAATGACACATTTTTTAGTACCGGTCGGCCGGTTTCGTATTCGAACGTCACATTGTCGAACTCGACCAGTCCCTTGACGGTCGGCAGCAACGGTGCGTCAGCTGCATCGGTCAAGTCGGGGTCCTCATCGAGGAGCTCGAAGATTCGACGTCCACCGGCGAGTGCCCCAAAGACCGACGTCAACGTGCTCGAAATCCGGCCGAGTGGTTGGCCGACCCGGCTTGCATAGGTGACGAACGATGCGATGAGTCCAATACTGACCCCGCGTTCAGACACGGCGAGCCATGCGCCGATGCCGACGACTGAAACGGTGCTGAGGCTGCCGATTCCAAACATCAACGGCATCATCACGGCAGTCAGCGATTGAGCTCGGATACCGCTCGTGCGTGTCTGCTCGTTGAGTTTTGCGAAATCGGTACGAGCGTCATCTTGGCGATGCATCGCAATGACCGCGCGTTGGCTTCCGAAGCGTTCCTCGGCTTCGCCGTTTAGCTGTCCCAATGACTGCTGATATACCCCGAACCGCGGCCCAGAGGCCTTGCCGATTCGTGCCACCAGTCCGAATGACAGCGGCACCGGCATAAGCACGGCCAGGGTCAGGCGCCAGTCCAGGACGATCATGATCGTCAACAGGCTGGTGATCTGCACAAACGACCAGAAGATCGTCATCAGGTTCTGGCTCAACAGCTGTTCGACGGCGTCGACGTCGTTGGTCACCCGACTCATGAGGTCGCCGGTGCGGGTGCGATCGAAGAAGCGCATCGACATGCGTCGCAAATGTGACCCGAGATCCTTGCGCATGTCTGCAAGGGCCTGCTGGGCAATCGTTGCGACCGCTCGGGTATAGGCGAGCGACGAGACCCAGGCGATGACGTAGGCGAGGACAAGGAACCCGACAATCATCTGCAGCCCGCCGCGGTCGCGGTCTGCGATGAACGTGTCGATGGCCACGCCGGTGAGCCAAGGAGCGATCAGTGCCGACACGCACGAGACCACAACGAGCAGGGCGCAGCCGATGAGGGTGACGCGCCACGGCGCGAGATAGGTGAGTAGTCGCCGCAACGTGGCCCTGGCATGCGGGTCGCGTTGCACCGGACCAGATGGGCCGGCGCCTGGCCCGCGACGTGCGGCAAGGTTCGCAGTTGCTCGGGAACGGTTGGTGCTCATGCGACTGGCTCACCAAGCTGGGACCGGAATATCTCCTGATAGATCGGACTTGAGTCGAGCAACTCTCTGTGGGTGCCGTGAGCCGCAACGCGCCCGTCGTCGAGAACCACGATCTCGTCGGCCCCAAGTGCCGTGCTGATGCGCTGTGCGACCAGAATCACCGTGCGCTCGCCGAGCTCGGCGAGCGCGTCTTGAATCGCTGCCTCGGTCTCAAGGTCGACGGCCGACGTCGAGTCATCGAGAATGACGATCTGTGGATCGATGACCAGCGTGCGGGCAATGGCAATGCGCTGGCGTTGGCCGCCGGACAGATTTGCACCGTTTTGTTCGATGATCGACTGGAAGCCTTCCGGCATTTCCATGATGAAGTCGTATGCCTGGGCTGCTTTGGCGGCATCGATCGCTCGCTCGTCAGATGCCGTCGGTCGTCCGTATCGAAGATTCTCCATCACGGTGCCGCCGAAGAGCTGAGGTTGCTGAAGAGCGATTCCTATCGAGCGTCGCACCGACTCTTTCGTCAAACGGCGCACGTCGACCCCTCCGATCTCAACCTGCCCGGAGGTGGCGTCGTAGAGCCGAGGGATCAGGTGGATCAGACTGGACTTGCCGGAACCTGTTGCACCCAAGATGGCGACAGTGGTGCCCTGCCGGATCGTCAGGTTGATGTCGGTGAGGGCATTTTCTCGATCGATGGGAGAGTCGTTGCCAGCGGCTCCGCCATAGGCGAATGACACGTTGCGAAACGTGATTTCGCCGGGGGATCCGGTCTCGGCAAGGTCAATCCCGTTGGCCGGTTCCTCAACGGCGGGCTTTTCATTGAAGATCTCGTCAATGCGAGCGATCGAGGCGGTCGCGGCCGAAATCATGGGTTGGATGAACGCGAACATCATTAGGGGCATGGCGACCATGGCCATGTAGCTAATGAACGCGACCAGTTCGCCTTCGGTCAGGTTGCCGTCGATGACGCTCGCCCCGCCGAGCCATAGAACGCCGGCTACACCCAAGCTGGAGACCAGAACAAGCGTTGGGAACAGCGATGCAACGAGACGATTGACGTGTGATGCGCGCCCCGCCAGATCGTCGGTGACCTCGTCGAAGCGCTTTCGTTCGTGATCCTGACGGACGAAGACTTTGATGACTTCGGCGCCGTGAATGTTCTCTTGGAGCACCGTATTCAATCGATCGATGCACCGCTGGACTGCATCGAAAAGCACGTTCGAACGGCTGATTGTGTACATCACGATCAGCCCGATGACAGGAATCATGACCAACACAATCACCACAAGCGAAACGTCGATGAGAAGGATGACAGACAATGCGCCGATGAACATGATTGGTAGCTGCGCGATCCACGCGACCGACATAGCAAGCAGTTGGGTGACTTTGGTGATGTCGCTGGTCAGCCGGGTGAGGATTTCGCCCGTGGTAAGTCGATCCAGGTTCGCAAACGACAGGGATTGGGCGTGGGCGTAGAGATCGCGGCGCATATCGGTGACCGTGTTGAAAGCCAGGCGCACGCCGAGCGCTGAAGAGATCGCCGAGGCACACATGCCAGCGACGATGAGAGCAACCATGATGGCGGCGGTCCGAGCCACATACCCGGTGTCATTCGTTGCGATCCCGTTGTCAATGACGCGCGATGTAAGCAACGGAATCGACAAATTGATCAGCACCGACGCAACCGTTGCGAGTAATCCGGCTATCGCATAGCGACGGTAGGGCCGCGCCCATGGCCAGATTCTGCGAAAGGCACTCACGGGCTCAACCTAAGCCGGGTTCGCCACGACGATGTGACACATCGCCCGTGTGATTGGTCACCTAGGTGAAGTGAGAAATCGAGTCGCGTCATGTGCGATGCGATCGGGCATCTCGAATGGTCCGAAGTGGGTGAGGTCGTCGTAGGCGACTATCGAGCCGTTTGCGAGATTGGCCGCAATGTCTGGAGCAAACGAAGCGGGGGTCGACATCACGAGGTCGGTCTGGCCGTGAGCGACCATCACCGGCATCGTGATGGCCGCAATCGTCGAAACGTCCATGCCCGCGCCGTTGAACGTCGCGGCTTCGTTCTCGCCGGTGCACGCCAGTTTGACTGTGCCGTTTGCGCGGTCTTCGAACCCGGCGTGTACATACCAGAACAGCGCATCGGCTCGGAATTGGCCAAGCGGCGGGCGGCTTGCGTAGCGGGCGAGTGCTGCGTCGCGCGAATCGAAGACCTGCCGGCGCCGCCGGGCCCCTTCTGCGAGAGGGCTGACCTGCGGTGCGCCATCTCGGGGGAACACGATTGGTTCGAAGACCCAAGCTGCGCGAAAGGTCCCGGGGCATTCGAGTTCTGCCATCAGGATGGCTGCGCCGCCCATCGAGTGTCCAATGGCGGCGATTGGGCCACCCCCGACGTGGTCGACGGCCCGCAGTAGGTCCTGAGCGATGTTCGACCAGTCAAACGGGTCGCCAGATCCGTCCGGTACGGGAACGGTCGAGCCTCCGTGGGCTCGAAAGTCGACCCCCCACACCGTGAACGACTGCGTGAGCACCGCAAGCATGGGGCGATAACACTCTGCGTGGAAGCCGGTGGCATGGCAGATCATCAGGTGGGGACCGGCCCCGCCAAATTCGTGCACAACCAGGCTCACGTCATGAGTCGACCGGACTACTCGTACCTCATTTTGATGGGTGATGCTAACCACTGAGCCCCAAACTACCGGCCGTCTGGGGCTGGGACGAATTCTTGCTCAGTAGTGTTTAGATATCCGTCCCCTCATCGCGGTAAGACCTTGGAGATTCCGACATGACTCAGCAACGGCGCCCCCAGCGATTCATGACGGCTGCAGTCCTGCTTGGTGTGGTCGCCCTCATCGTCACGTTGCTGCCATTGACCCCGATCAATACGCCATCGGCGTCGGCTCAGGGAGCAGTGGTGATTAGCGAGGTGGTTGCCGATAACGACACCAACCTCGATGGCTTTGGTCTGACGCCAGATTGGCTCGAGATCCGAAACGATCAGGGATCTGCTCAAGATCTGACGGGCTGGACACTGACCGACGGCTCAGGTGCGAGCTGGCCGCTTCCGGGGACCACACTTGCGGCTGGCGCAACGCTGTTCGTCTGGGCTAGCGGCCGGAACATCAATGTGCCCGAACTGCACACCAACTTCAGCTTGTCGTCGACTGGCGAGACGATCACGATCGCCGATGCATCGGGAATGACGGTCGACTCACTGACCTATCCGGCACTCGCGGGGGATCAGGCGTATGGCCGCTCGCCTGCGAGTCAGGGCAGCCAGGTCGGCTTCTTGCTGGTTCCGACCCCCGATGCGGCCAACTCTGCTGTCGCGCCACCGCAGGCTTCGATCCTGACGCCAGGTCAGGTGTTCACCGGGTCGATCAACGTCGTCATGGTCGCCAACCTTGCGGCCGGAAGCGCACTGCACTACACAACCGATGACACCGCGGTTACCGCCGCCTCGCCGGTCTACAGCGGCCCGCTTGCGTTGACACTGTCGACGCGGGTGCGCTCGGCCGTGGTCGACGCTGCCGGTGTTGTTGGACCTGAAGTGACGGAAACGTTCGTGGGCGTTGATGCTGCGCTAGCAGCCGCCGATTCGGACCTTCCAATGGTCATTTTGCACGCAGGGGCCACCCCCAACACGTCGACAGAAAGCACTGCTCTTGCCGCAATCATCGATGTCGACGCAGGCGACGGTCGCGCCGAGGCACTCGATGAGGTCAACTTCGCCGGACTAACCAGCCTGAAGGTCCGAGGCGCCTCGTCGGCGAGTGCACCCAAGAAGCAATACAAGTTTGAAATCTGGAGTGACCCCGACGGCACCGAAACCAATGCCGACCTGCTCGATCTTGGTTCTGAAAGCGACTGGGTGCTGTACGGACCTGGCCTGTACGACCGGGCCCTCATCAACAATGCCCTTGTCTATGACCTCGGTCATTCGATTGGCGTCGACGCACCCGACTACAAGTGGGTCGAGCTCTGGATGGGTACGGACCCGGCCAGCCCGGTCGACCAAGCTTCGTACCTCGGGCTCTACATGTTGCGCGAGAACATCAAAATTGGCGATGAACGAGTCGACATCGCTCGCCATCCAGCGGGCGGCGACGGCTCAGAGGGTGGCTACATCCTGCGCTATGACTGGAATGATGCTTGCTGCTGGGACATCAAGCCGATCGTGAACGTCTACCCGAGCCGCACGCCGTCACTCGAAGTCAGCGACCCGAATGCGCTCGACATCACGCCAGCACAGCAGACCTGGGTCACCACATGGTGGAACGAACTCGAAGCAGCAGCCGGCACGGGCAACTTCGCGGCGATCGACCCCTACATCGATATCGACAACCTGATCGACGGTTGGCTGATCGAGATGATCGCCATGGACGTTGATGTGCTGCGTGCCAGCACATACTTTCACGTCGATGCCGGGGGCCAGCTTCGGGCTGGTCCGTTGTGGGACTACGACCGATCGATGGGTGCGGCAGACACCCGCGTCGACGACATCGTCGAGGCCGAGGCATGGGAGCCGAACGGCAACTCGGGGCATAGCTGGAACGCATTCATTTATCGAGACCTTTGGGTCATGCCCGAAATCCAGGCCCTGATCCGGGCACGTTGGGCTGAACTGCGCTCGGCAGAATTCAGCGATGCCTCGTTCATGGCGCTCATCGACGGCTATGGCAGCGAACTCAACGAGTCATGGCCCCGCAACTCGACCCGATGGTCCAACTACCCAGACCGTTTCGGCACCGGCATGATGGGTGAGCTCGATCACACCGAATTGTGGCTGCTGACCAAGCTGGCCTGGCTCGATGATCAGTTCTTGACCGTCAGCCCCGCTCCGGTAGTCACCAATCCAGGCATCGTCCTGGCAGACGAAGATGTCCCAGTCTCGGAACAGATTGTTGCCGCTGACCCAGACACCTTCGTGTTCGATGCCGAAGGACTTCCACCAGGCCTCGAAATCGACCCGATCACCGGTCTGATCACCGGAACAGTCATCCCGGGCGATGGTGGCATCTACTCGGTGACCGTGACGGTTACCGACGAGAACGGTGCGTCGGCATCGGTCACCTTTGACATCGAGGTTCGCCCGGCACTCGTAGGAGATTCGGCGCTCGTGCTCAACGAATACAACGCTGTTGTTCCGGGTCAGCTTCTCGGCGCAGGCGGCGCAGACAGCTACTTCGGTCAAGTGACTGGAAACGGCGGCAACTGGCTCGAGCTCGTCACTCTTGAAGACAACCTTGACATGCGCAACTGGCGTCTTGAGATGTGGAGCGACGACAACGACGGTGCCCCGGTTCTGCAGACAACACTCGAGTTCAACACGAACCCAGTGCTTGAGGATCTGCGGTCTGGAACCATCGTGACGGTTGCGCAAAGCGTCGCCGATGACCTTTCGTACAACCCGGCACTTGACGACTGGACCCTGAATTTCCAGTCCAATACCTCGAACGCAGGCGCGGCATTTAGCGTGCAATCAGATTTCGATACGAACAACACCGGCTTCCGTCTGGTCGTCCGCGACGAGTTCGGACTGGTGCGAGCCATCGTCGGTGGCGAGACCGATGCATGGCGTCTCGCAACCGGTCGTGGAGTGGCCTCTGACGAAGCGTTCGTCCTCGGGGTTGACCCGTCGATTTCGATTGACCCCATTGCCGACTACGACGACCGAACCGATTCGACATTTGGCGAACCGAACCCGACAACGCCTGGAGCTGTGCAGGATCTCGATGCGATACGGCCGGTGATCGTCGTCCCCGGCGATGTGAACTGCAGCGGTCTCGTCGACCTTGTCGACGCTCGCATGGTTGCCCAGTACACGGTGCTGTTGCTGGGCGGCGGGCAGGACTGTCCTCCGTTGTCCGGCAACATCTATGAACCCGCTGGTGACGCCAACGCAGATTCGATGGTTGCCATTGACGATGCTCGAATCATCGTGCAGTGCTCGGTCAACATCTCGAACGTGCTTTGTCCATAGCCTGCACCGATGCGGGTCAGCATTGCGGCTGACAGACCAATCGCAAGCTGGCTGCGCCGTCGACTGAGTCGGCGGCGCAGTTCGCATTTGTTGCGCGTTCGGTCAGGCGACGATGTTCACCATGCGCCCAGGCACGACGATGACCTTGCGCGGCGCCTTGCCATCGAGCGTTCGGGCGACGTTTGGTTCGACCAGAGCCGCAGCCTCGACCTCATCTGATGGGGCATCGGTAGCCACCGTGATTCGGCCGCGAACCTTGCCGTTGATCTGCACCGGATATTCGACCGTGTCCGCGGTCAGTAGGGCAGGGTCCGCCTGCGGGAACGCGGTGTGCGCCAGCGATCCGTCGTTGCCCAGCTTGTGCCACAGCTCTTCGGCGATGTGAGGCGCTACCGGCGCCAGCATGAGCGCGAACGATGACGCAACGCGACGTGGCACGCTGTCAAGTTTGGTGAGGTGATTGTTCAATTCGATCAACTTGGCGATCGCTGTATTGAATCGAAGGTGAGACATCTCAGTATTCACTGCTTCGATCGTGACGTGCAGCATGCGCTCGGTTTCGTCATCGGGTTCGGTATCGGTGACGATGACCTCGCCGGTGTCCTCGTCGACAATATTGCGCCACAGCCGTTGCAAGAATCGGTACATGCCGACGACATCTCTGGTTTCCCAGGGGCGGGACGCGTCGAGCGGCCCCATCGACATCTCGTACAACCGCAGCGTGTCGGCGCCGTACGCGTCGTACATCTCGTCCGGTGAAACCGAGTTCTTTAGGCTCTTGCCCATCTTGCCCCACTCGCGCGTGACCGGGCTTCCTTCGAAGGTGAACGCGTCGTCGCCGACCTGCTCGACGGCGAGTGCGTCGACGTATATGCCGCGTTCGTCCTTGAAGGCATTGGCAAGGATGTAGCCCTGGTTGAATAGGCGCGCATACGGCTCGCGTGAACTGACGTGGCCCAGATCGAAGAGCACCTTGTGCCAGAAGCGGGCATAGAGCAGGTGCAATACCGCGTGTTCGACACCGCCGACATACAGGTCGACTCCACCCGGGTGATCCGGGCGTTCGTCGGTGCGCGGTCCCATCCAATAGCGCTCGACGTCGGGGTGGACGAACCGTTCGTCATTGGTCGGATCGAGGTACCGCATTTCATACCAGCACGAGCCCGCCCACTGCGGCATGACGTTGGTGTCTCGCCGATACGACTTCACCCCGTCGCCAAGGTCAAGTTCAACATGCACCCAGTCGTCGAGCCGATCGAGTGGGCTCTCAGGGTTGCTGTCGGCGTCGTCGGCATCGAAGGTTCGCGGCGCGAAGCTGTCGGTTTCGGGCAGCACAACCGGCAACATGTCCTCGGGCAGCACATGAGCGATGCCGTCGTCGTCGTAGACGACTGGAAACGGCTCGCCCCAGTAGCGCTGGCGGCTGAACAGCCAGTCCCGCAGCTTGAAATTGACGGTTGCTTCGCCGTGCCCGTGGGCTTCGAGCCAGCTATTGATGGCAGCGACGGCGGTTGCCACCTGGTCGATGCCGTTGAGGTCGATCGAGTCGTTCGCTGAGTTGACATACGGCGCATCGCCGATGTGGGCCTCGGGCCAAGCGGTGGCATCGAGGGTGGGAGCCAATCCGCGGCTCTCGAACCAGGCATCTGACGGTTGCTGAATGGCTGGAATGTCCAACCCGAACGTCTGGGCGAATGCAAAGTCTCGTTGGTCGCCGCAAGGCACCGCCATGATCGCGCCGGTTCCGTATCCCATGAGCACGTAGTCAGCGATCCAGATCGGAATCGGTTTGCCCGTGACCGGGTTGATAGCCGAAGCGCCAATTGCGACCCCGGTCTTGTCGCGGGTGTCGTCGGTACGGTCGATGTCTTTCTTGGCTGCCGCGGCTTTTTGGTAAGCGGCGACGTCGGCCCGTTGCGCATCGGCTGTCAACTCGTGCACGAGTGGATGTTCTGGGGCCAAGACCATAAACGAGACACCGAACAATGTGTCAGGACGGGTGGTGAACACGCTGATCGGCCCGGCATCGCTCGCAAAGTGGACCGTCGCCCCTTCGGAGCGGCCGATCCAGTTGCGTTGCATGGTTTTGATTGCGTCGGTCCAGTCCAACAGTTCGAGGTCATCGAGCAAACGGTCGGCATAGGTAGTGATGCGCATCATCCACTGGCGCATGTTTCGGGTGAAGACCGGGAAGTTCCCGCGTTCGCTTCGACCGTCGGCGGTGACCTCTTCGTTTGCGACGACCGTGCCAAGACCGGGGCACCAGTTGACGGGGGCTTCGGCAGAATATGCGAGCCGATGATCGTCGATGATTCGAGCCTGTTCAACCCCGCTCAGGTCGCTCCACACCGCGCCATCAGGGGCGGCTCGAGCCCCGGCGGCGAACTCATCGATGAGCTCAGAAATGGGGCGGGCCCTGTCTGCGTCGACGTCGTACCAAGCTTCGAAGATGGTGCGGAAGATCCACTGCGTCCACCGGTAGTACTCGGGGTCGGTCGTCGAAACACTGCGTCGGGTGTCGTGACTCAGCCCCAATCGTCGCAATTGGCGCCGCATGTTGGCGATGTTCTCGTTGGTTGTGATCGCTGGGTGCTGGCCGGTTTGGACTGCGAACTGTTCTGCCGGCAGCCCAAACGCATCGAAGCCCATCGTGTAGAGCACGTTGCGGCCCCGCATGCGCATGTAGCGGCTGAAGCTGTCAGTACCAATGAAGCCGAGCGGGTGTCCGACGTGAAGACCCTTGCCCGACGGGTACGGAAACATGTCGAGCACGAACAGCTTTTCGCCTCGGTCAGCAATCGCGTCGGGGTCGGCCAACGGGCCAGCGGGGTTCGGTGTCTCGAAGGTGCCGTTGGTCTGCCAGAAGTCCTGCCAGCGGAGTTCGATATCCCTTGCTAGTTCAGCGCTGTAGCGCATGGTCGGGATGTCAGAGGACGGGGCGTCTGCCATGGCGCCAAGCCTATGCACGACACGTCAGGATGGGTCTGAAATTTCCGTCTCGAGATGTTGATCGAGTGCCGCGAGCAGCGGCATGCGACGCAGACTCGTGAGGTGGCGACGTCGCCCCACATCATCGTCGACATCACGGACCCATGCGGCGAATCGTTGGGTTGCGGCAGCCGTTTCGAGCAGGGCGCTCAACGTCTGCTGCTGGATGCGGATGGTGAACAGGGCCCAGTTCGCGTCGAGTCGCCGCAGCGTTTGTCGCTCGCTGCGAATCACGTACTCGTCCATGCACGTATCGGCACCTACGATTCGTTCTGAGGCTGGAGCGGTTGGCTGAAAAAGCTCGTTCGAGTCCATCAGGAACCAGTTGCGGCGCCATACCGGCCGATCGGTCAACCGGTCGAATAGTCGATCAACTGCAGACTCGATTCGCTCGCTGTATTGACCTACCGGTGCATGCACGGCCGCCATCGGAAGTCCGAACTTGTCGGCGAGCTTCCAGCGAGTGGGGAAGCACACACACGATGTGTCTAGATGCCAGCGGTCGCCGATGCGGCGGATCAGACACAGGTCCTCGGCGACGTCAGCGCTCAGTTGGGTGATCGACGTAGCAGCGTCGCCGGCACCGAGCAGGGGACCAAGCACCCGCAGAGCGGGGGCGTCTGCGCCGCTCTCGACGACGACATCGCCACGGCGTTCGTTGAGCAGCACACGACGACGGGCGACCTGCGCTGCGGCATCGTGACCGCCCACAAGCCAGGGCCGGCTGCCAAGAGCGCGCGTGCCCATGGCGACCGGATGAGATGCGGGGTCGAGGTCGAGTTCGTCAAACCATTCATGCATGAGAAGCCATCGGCGTGGCAGGGATCAGGAGAACAGTCGCAGGTAGGTCAGACGTCGCCGCGAGGGAACGAGATGAGACCGCCGCCGTCGAGCACAATCGTCTGACCGGTAATCCAGCGCCCGCTTTCAGCAGCGAGCCAAGTGGCCGCTGCTGCAATGTCTTCGGGCTCGCCCAGTCGCTTCAGGGGATAAATCTCTGCAACCTGATCACCCTTGCCGTCTTCCCACAAGAACTTGGCGAAGTCGGTCTTGACAAGCCCCGGGGCAAGGGCGTTGACCCGCACGTTCGGCGCAAGCTCAGCCGCAAGCTGCTTGGTCAAATGAATGAGCGCAGCTTTGGTGACGTCGTATACGCCGAGATGAGGATTTGTCGACAGGCCGCCGACTGACGAGATGTTGATGATTGAGCAGCCAGTGTTGTGCTTTTGCCACTTGTTCCACACCAGCTGGCTCCACATCAGTGGTGCGGTCAAATTGACTTCGAGGGTCTTGTTCCAGCGGGGTTGGTCGACGTCAATGGTGGGCCCGGCGTAGGGATTGGTCGCGGCGTTGTTGACAAGGATGTCTACGCCGCCGAGCCGTTCGAGGCATGCGTCGACGACTCGCTCGGCGTCGTCAGCTTTGCCGACATGGCCAGCTTCGAAATCGCAACCGATCTCTTTCGCTGTTTCGGCGCACGTCTCAGCGGTTCGACTCGTGATCATGACCTTGGCCCCCGAGTCGACGTACGCCTTGGCGATGGCCTTGCCGATGCCGCGAGAGCCGCCGGTCACGAGTGCTGTTTTGCCGTCAAGTCGAAGATCCATGTCGCGACCCTAACGGCTCAGCCGATTCGGGTTGTCATGGGGTTGTCAGAGGTGAACCGGTCCTGCCGCTTCGTCGGATGCACCGCGACCGAGTGTCGGTTTGTGCGATGTCTGAGCCTGCAAAATCGCGTTGATGTGATCGAGGAGTTCCTCGGACCTGACTGGCTTTGTGAGGAAACCTGCAGCGCCGAGGGTTCGCTCATCATCGAGTTGTTCTTGGTCCCCAATGCCTGTGAGCAGCAGGAAGGGCGGTGCATCAACGCTCGAGGTGTGCACCGATTGCAGTAGGTCCAAACCAGACTCATCTGGCATCTGAATATCGCAGACCACTACATCGACGGGTTCGCTTGCGATATCGAGGTACCCACGGGCCTCGCGAGCTGACGCGCAGCTCACCACGGTATGCCCAGCACCAACGAGAATGTGCTCCGCGACGAGCCGGCTGACCGGGTCATCGTCAACGACGAGCAGTGAAGCCATAGCTCTATCGGTCTATCAGCGTTCGTCGCTCACCAACTACGAAGCAGGTCTTCCGGACTATCTGCCATCGTGAAGACTTGATCGAATCTGGTCAACGCGAAGACTCGCGTTGCGTCAGCGTGACGGGAACGCACGATCCGGACATCTCCACCGCGTTCGCGGCAGGTTTTCATGCCCTTTGCCAACGCTGCCAAGCCCGCGCTGTCGACAAACTCCGCATTTCGTAAGTCGATGATGAGCCGGACGGTTCCTGCGGCCACCTCAGCCGCGATCTGTTCACGTAGTTCGACGGCGCGTAGGGCATCGAGTCGCCCATCGATGGGGATCGAGCCGATTCGGATCTCGTGAGACGACGTTTCGAGCGTCATGATGTTCCTTTGGGATTTGGCGGAGTGTTGCGAGGCAGCGCAACTGGGCGTGACTCAAAGCTCAGAGTCCAGCGATTGCCGTAGCTGCCACTTGCCTGCTCGATCGTCGAAGCGAGCTGCTCGACAATCATCAGGCCGTAGCCGCGCACCTGAGGGTCGTCCGGATCAGGGCGGGTGCCGGGATCGACGAATGGGCGTCCTTGGTCACAGATGCGGGCGATGAGCTTGTTGTCGATAAGACGGAGGTCGATGGTCATCTGATCGCCGTCGGCGCCTCCTGCGTACGCGTGGTCAACAACATTGGTTGCGACCTCGTGCAGTGCCAGTTCGATCTCACCGCAGCGCTCGATCAGGCCCTGATCCGCGAACTCGTTGAGGGCGCCGGCCAACCAGGGGCCCAGCGTTCGCAAAGCAAGGTGGGTCGCGTCGATGGTGAGCTGGGGCGACGTGGATGTCCGAGCGGCTGGTGAGTAGCGGACCAGCATGAGCGTCTGATCGTCTGATTGCTCGGTACCACCAGCGTGAGAGTCAACGGCCGCAAGCACCGTCTGGCCGAGGGTGGCGGCGTCGGGAGAGCATGCGCTGGCATGGAGGAGCGTGTCGAACGGGTCCTCGCCGAACGCCTGGCCGGCGGCATTGAATTGCTCGGTCAATCCGTCGGTTCCGAGAGCGATCGTGTCTCCTTCGCTCAATTGAAGGTGCGTGACTTGAGCCTGAATGTCGAGTAACACACCGATTGGTGGGGCAGATGCCTCGAGTCGTTTCGAAGCAGCCGGCGACACCACGAGCACCGGGCTATGGCCGAAATTCATCACCTGGGCGGTGGCTGTTGCTGGGTCGATGCATCCGACTGCGAGAGTCAGGAACATGTCGGCATCGCTAAAGCGTTGAAAGCACCACCGGTTGGTCGCATCGCCGACGTGTTCGATGCCGTCGACGTGGTGGCGGTGGATCGCTGCTTCGACCATGGTCACCGCAACCGACATCAGCACGGCGGCCGGTAAGCCCTTGCCCGATACATCGCCGACGGCAAACCATATGCGGTCGTCGATCGCGAACCAGGTGAACAAATCGCCCCCGGTCGTGCGCGCGGGGCGCGCATGCACCCACAAGTCCACGCCGTCGATTTCGGGTGGCTGGTCGGTGAGCGGGAGGGCGGTGGCGGTAAGTCGGGCAGCTTGGGCATGCTCACGTTCTACAACCGCCTGTGTGAGCCGATCAGCGTGCATCCGTGCGATGCGAATACTGTTGCCAAGCAGGTTGGCTACTGCTTCGAGGATCTTGGTGTCTGCAGTCCCGAAGGGCTCTGCGGATCGTGTGACGAGTAGCTCAAGTCGGCCGCTGTCGAGCTCTCGGCTGGTTTGCCAGACGTGTGCGTCGGCGGTTGTGGCATCGGCGGTTGTCGTGGTCCAGTGACGTTCGATTGCACCGCCAATGGTGCACTGCTCGAGCTGGAGTAACTCAATCGTCGGCCATACAACAGTGTCGAGCAGTTCGTCCTCTTCGAGCGACCTGAACGCGGCACCGGTAAGGCCGATAAGGCCGAGTAGGCGATCGTTTGACTCGACGAGCGCGGCGGTGACAGCGGACAGCGGGTCAGGTGCTGAGGGAACGGCGGACATGGTGACTGATGAACGGTCTACGCGTCTGGTCGGATTGTGAAGGCCATATCGAGCCGAGTCAGCTCCAGAATGACCCGAACCGTTTGCGACGGAGCGCAAAGGACGACGTCGCCGCCAGCCTCGCGACTGCGTTTCATCGAGCGAACTAACTCTGCCAATCCAGATGAATCGATGAAGTTCACGGCGCCAAGGTGCACCCGAATCTCATGGGATTGGTCGGCGAACTGATCCATTTTTTCGCGAAACTGCGCGGTTTCGAACGAATCGAACCGGCCCGTGAGCGTCACCAGCGGCGACGGCGAGTCTGTCTCGATTGCAATTTCCATAGGTGCCTTCTAGTCGTCGAATTGCTGTTTTGTGGCGCTACGCCGAGAGATCGTGGGTTAAACCGCGGTAGCGGCCGCGTATGTCGTTCCACCGAATGACGGCCATGTCTTTCAAAAACTCGACGGCGACCTTCGCCGGATCAACGGTCGAGCCGGGTGCATCGATCCACTCGACCGGAATCTCGGCCACCGTCATATTGGCCTTGCGGGCCAGGTACAGAATCTCAAGGTCGAACGAGAATTGGTCGATGAGTTGATGGGCGAACAGTGCTCGCGCTGCGGGTGCTGTGAACATCTTGAAACCGCACTGGGTGTCCTGGTAGGGGATACCGAAACCGAAACGGACCAAGATGTTCAACCCGTGGCTGAACAGCTTGCGTGTCGCCGACTTGTTCGCTACCTGCGCTCCCTCCATCGACCGTGACCCGATTGCGACATCTGCACCGTTGTCGAGGGCCTTGAGCAGTGTCTCGAACTGCTCGATCGGCGTGCTCTGGTCGGCATCGGCGAACAGGACAATGTTGCCCGACGCTGCCTGCATGCCGCGACGTACGGCGCTTCCCTTGCCGCGATTTTGCTCCGCGACCAGCACCCGCATGTTCGCCAAGCCGAGACCGTTAAGCACCTCGACGGTGTCGTCTGTCGACCCGTCATCGGCGACGATGAGCTCCCACGGAGTGCCCGACCGACAGAGGTGTGCGGCGATTGCGCCAACGGTGGGGACCACCCGTTCAGACTCGTTATAAGCCGGAATGACAACGGACCACTCAGGCGGTTGGTCGATCTTGTGGTCAGCCCACGAGCGGTACGCGATCGACTTGTCGATGTTTGGGTCGAGGCTCGAGTTCATGATGTAAGACTGCCAATTCTGGTTGGTGAGCTGCGGCGACGAGCCACATGACTTCCGGTCACGACAATGAAGAGGACAAGCATCGCAGTGATCTGGGCTCCGATGAGTCCATCGATATCTCGGGGAGCTCGCAGCAGCAGCACCGTCTGGAGCCCAGCGCCTGCGAGCATGATCGCCGACTCACGAACCCGACCGAGAGCGAGGTGATGCGAGACCAGCAGATTGGCCATCGCGAAGACCGAGGTTGCGAACGCGTAACGGGCGAGCTGACGTGAAACATCGGCGTACTCAGGTCCGAACACCTTGCCAAGCACGGTGCCGCCGAGGAGTTCCGCGCCAGCCACCGCGCACAAACCAAGAACCGCTACCGCTGCAAGCCCAGCGTGGACCAGCCCGTCGGCGTCTTCGCCTGCTTCGTTGCGGTCTGCGGCAGCGGGGAACAAGGTCGTCGCAACAGACCAGCTCAGGAAGAACACGGCTCGGCCAACCAGTGCAACAGCCGCATAGACCCCGGCCGCGGTTGGAGACAGCCCGTTCTTCGAAATGAGCACGTCTCCGTTATTGATGATGATCTGGCCGAGCAAGAGCACCGCCACAGGACCGGCGTACGCGACAACCTGAGGGTCGATACTGGGTGCTTCGATGGGCGTATCCCAGGCGACCGCGCGATCTACCGCGAACCAGGTCGCAAAGAACGATGCCGTGAGAGCAGCGGTTGCCCCAATGACGCCAAAGCCAAGAGCAACGAGCCCGATTCCGAGCGTGACACGGACTGCCATTTCCCAAAGGAAGGTGGCAGCAAGCTGGCCAAACTCAAAACGTCCCTGCAGGACTC
>CALDYC010000130.1 GCA_937941245.1 uncultured Acidimicrobiales bacterium
CGACGAGACCGACAACAGCGGAATCGCTGCAGCGACGGTGTGCGCAACCAACACGGTGACCAACGTTGAGACGTGTACCAACACCAATGCCTCGGGGAACTACTCGCTCGGTCCGGTAGTAAACGGCTCCTACACGGTCGAATTCGAAAAGACCGGCTTCCTGACGGAGTGCTGGAGCAACAGCCTGGCGTGCGTGTCGCCAACGACCGTGTCGCCACCCGCCGTCGGCGTCGATGCTGCGCTGGCGTTTGATCCCGGCTCGATCAGCGGTCAGGTCATTGGGTCAGACACGGGACTTGCCTTGCCAAACATTCGGGTGTGTGCTTCGACACCGAATCTGGTTGCGTCCCGCTGCACATTCACCGATACCAACGGCAATTACACGATTGGTGGCCTGCCCACCGACAACTACGACGTGTCGTTTTTCGACTTACTCACCGGCTATCTCGGCGAGTGCTACCTGTCCACATCGTGTGATTCGCCGACGCCAGTTGGAGTCGTGGCACCGGGTGATCGAAATGGCATCGACGCATCGCTTGACCCTGACGTGCCACCGACACCGACGCCAGTCACGCCGACGCCAGTCACACCAACGGTGACGCCGACGCCAGTGACGCCGACGCCAGTGACGCCGACGCCAGTGACACCGACGCCAGTCACACCGACGCCAGTGACACCGACAGTGACGCCGCCGCCCGTCACGCCGACACCTGCCGGCGCTGGAACCGCGACCGGAGTGGTCACCGACCTCAACGGCAACCCGGTGTTCGGTGTCGAGGTCTGTGTGCGTCGAGGCTTACCCGCAGCTGAGTGGTGCACCTACACCCGTTCGGACGGAAGCTGGTCCATTACCGGACTTCCGACTGGCAACTACTCAGTGATAGCGACCGACCTGTCATCGCGGTATCTCGACAGCTGTTGGGGCGACCTCGACTGCGCGAACGCAGATGTCTTTGGCATCGTGTCGCCCCAGTCCGCAGGCGGGCTCGACATCTTCCTCGATCCGTTCTACTCGTCTGGCAACCCAACGCCGGTAGCTACATCGACACCTCCGGGCGGCGGGGCGCTTGGTTCGATCAGCGGCATAGCCACCGCCAACGGGGCGCCCGCTGCGGGCGTGCCCGTCTGCGCCACGGCTGTCAACTTTGCTGGCCAGTTCTGCGCTACGAGCGGTTCTGGCGGTGCCTACGTCATCGACGGACTCGCCACTGGCAACTACAAGGTTGACTTCAACAACTCGACGACTTGCTATCGGTCCAAGGCCGGTTGCTTCAGCTACACGCCAGTCGGCGTGATTGCACCATTTGAACGAAGTGGGATCGACGGCGATGGCTGATCGAACCTGCAGCGGGTGGACCCGGGGCGCCGAGCTGGCGCGACGGTAAACGACCGTTCCCTTTGTCTACGTTGGCCCGATGTCTACTGGCCCGGTCAGCACCGAGGAGGTGCGCCACATGAACATGTGTATGCACATTCGTACTTCCGCGGGTCGTCGGCTGACTGCGTGCGTTACCGCACTCGTGTTGCTGAGCGCGCTTGTTGTTCCGGCCCGTGCCGGTGCGGCTGGTGTCGGCGCGGTTGTTGTCGGCGCGGTTGGTGTCGAGGGGGCATCGATCATTGTCGACCCGGGTGCGGCTGCTCGGGCCTCACTCGTGGTGGACGGTCGCGTCGTCAGCGAATCAGTGACGATCACGGTTCACGGCGAAATGCACTTGGTGACCGAGATCGAGGTCGAAGCCGACGTTTCCGGCGACGCCCCTGCTGCCGCTTCGCGAGGCGAGCGGTCCGAACCGATGCTGCCTCGGTCACGATTGCTCGTTGAAACGCCGGGTGGCGAGAGCCCTGAGGGGCTCGTGCACCGAGTGTCGCATCAGCCGTTGTTCTCGGCCGGCGATGTCGTGCAACTGGCGTTGCTTCCTGCTCCTATTAGCGAGGCTGCCGTGCTGGCCGACGCCTGGCCGGTTGCTGGTCTTGAGGTGTTCTCGGTTGTCGACGGCGACCACGGCGCAGCGTGGTATTCCAGCGCGGCGGAAGGGGCACTGGCTGGATCCGGGTTGGGGGCTGCCGGTGGCGAGGTGGCAGCCGTGGCCCAAGACGAGAGCTACACGCTGACGGGCCGCAAGTGGGCATCGTTTGTGCCTCGACCGACTTACCTGATCAACCCTTCTGGGGCGCCGGCAGGTATCGAGGCGATCATCGATGCAGCAGTGCAGAGCTGGGCGCAGGTGCCAGGTGTTGATGTGGGACTCGTGTTTGGCGGTTCGACCACGCTGTCGGGACTATCACCAGATTCGGTCAACGTCATCTCATGGGTCAACACGCTCAATCCAGCCGATGGGTTCTTGGCGCAGACGAACACGTATTGGATCAGCACGGATCCAACAACGATCATCGGATTTGACATCCAGTTCAACCGCGACTTCGCCTTTGTTAACGGTGCGCAGCCGGGAGCATGGGACATTCAGACCGTCGCGGTGCATGAAGTCGGCCACGCCCTCGGGCTATCTCATGTGGCTTCGACTGCGCAGCTCATGTACGACACGATCGAACCCGGGCGGATGAACCGGGCACTTGGGCTCGGCGACATCAGGGGTCTTCAGGCGATGTACGCAACCAGCCCAATCCCGCCAACCGCGACTCCGTTGCCGACGATGACACCGCTAGCTACAGCTACGCCACTGCCGACGGTCGCGCCGACGGCGACCCCGCTTCCGACAGTGGCGCCGACGGCGACACCGCTTGCGACGGCCGCGCCGACAGTGACGCCGTTACCGACTGCTACTCGGGCACCAGCGTCCACATTGTCGCCAGCGCCGACCGCGACGAGCGCCCCCACCCCAACGTCGACAGCCACGCCTACCGCGACCGCGACGCCTGATAGTGCCTCAATCACGACGGTCACGCCGCGGCCGTCTGCAACCGCCACGCCAGAGGCAACCGCCACCGCAAGACCAACGCCTGCGGAGATCGTCGTATCGGGAGATGACGGCCTTGCTGACTTTCCTGACTTTGGGAGTGGGCCGCAGGTCGGAATCGACAGCGAACGCACCCGCGCGAGCCGAGCGGCTGCTCCCGTTGAGCAGCGCGCCGTAACCCGCATTGAGGGTGTCAGAGATGTGGCTGCAGTCGTTGTTCGAGGAAGTCGCACTCTCGACGACGATGCAACGACGATCACACCAGAGATGCGCCGACGGGCGTTCCTGATGGCTGCGCGCGTCGCACAAGACCTCGAACCGATCCTGCGGCGCATGTCACGGTAGTGGCACTGATCTGGCCCGAACTGCTACACCTGAGGCCTGCTGCCTCGGTGACGACCGGGGCAGCACCTTTCGTTCCTCGTCGCCGTCGACGGGGGTCCGGGTGGCGGTGTGGAATCAGCCCAATGCAACGATGTCGGCGTCGACCATCATCGTGACCAATTGGTCGAAGCTGATCGTCGGCTTCCAGCCCAGCGTTTCGGCTGCGTGTGACGGGTCGCCAAGGAGATAGTCGACCTCGGCGGGCCGGAACCATCGCTCATCGACGCGCACGTACTGTTCCCAGTCGAGACCAACGTGACCAAACGCTGCTTGGCAGAACTCGCGAACGGTGTGAGCTTCGCCAGTAGCTACGACGTAGTCGCCTGGTTCATCGTGTTGGAGCATGCGCCACATGGCATCGACGTAGTCTCCGGCAAATCCCCAATCGCGGCGGGCGTCGAGATTGCCGAGCGCTAGCTCGCCCTGTAAGCCCGCCTGGATCCGAGCGACGGCTTTAGTGATCTTGCGAGTGACGAACAATTCGCCCCGCCGAGGGCTTTCATGGTTGAACAAGATGCCCGAGGCGGCGAACATGCCATAGCCCTCGCGGTAGTTGACCGTGAGGTTGTGGGCCATCACCTTCGCCGCGGCGTAAGGAGAACGTGGGTGGAATCGGGTCATCTCGTTCTGAGGCGGGGGAGAAGCCCCGAACATCTCCGACGACGATGCTTGGTAGAACCGGGCCTGTGGGGCATGCAACCGAACGGCCTCAAGTAGCCGGAGCGTGCCGGTGCCGGTGACGTCCGCAGTGAACTCGGGTATCTCGAAGCTCAGTTTCACGTCAGATTGAGCGGCGAGGTTGTAGACCTCGGTCGGCTGAATTTCGTGGATCAGCCTTGCGAGTACCGAGCTATCACCGAGGTCGCCGAAGTGCAGATGAAGATCCGGGTGATCGCTGATGGTCGCCAACCGCGACGTGTTCGTCTCAGACGATGACCGCCGCACCAGGCCGTGCACGACGTACCCCTTGTCGAGCAACAGCTCGGCGAGGTACGAACCGTCTTGGCCGGTAATGCCGGTGATGAACGCAACGTTCGGGAGGAATGACATATTCACCTCAGACTACGAGCCGAACTATCTCGCCACATCTTGCTTGGTGCTCGTGACGGTCGCGACTAGTGAGCGAAATCCACATCGAGTCGCGAAACGCAAATAGTCGGACTCAGGCGTGCAGGTCAGACAGATTTGTCCGGAGTTTGATCAGCTAGGTTGGGCGTGTGAAAGCTTTGATCACAGGCGGTGGTGGCCAACTCGCAACCGACTTGAAAAGGCATTGTCGAGAGAGCGGTGACGAGGTGGTCGTTGTGAGTCGAGACGAGCTCGATATCACCAGAGCTGCTGACGTCGCTCGATTGATCGAGCTTGTTAGACCATCGGTGGTCTATAACTGCGGAGCATGGACCGACGTCGACGGCTGTGAGAACGACCCTGCTCGGGCGTTAGAGGTAAACGGTTTCGCAGTCAACACAGTTGGACAGTGCGCTTCAGAAGTCGGGGCTCACCTAGTTCAAGTGTCCACTGACTACGTATTCGACGGTACCAAAGCAACACCATATGTCGAGAACGATCCGCCGAATCCAGTCAGTAGCTATGGCCGGTCGAAGTTGGTTGGCGAAGAAGCGGCGATCCGTTTGGGTGCCTCGGTGGTGAGAACTAGTTGGGTGATCAGCGAGCATGGTGGAAACATGTTCTCGACGGTGACCCGACTTCTCGGCGCCGAAGGACTTCTTAGATTCGTCGAGGATCAGCGGGGCTGTCCGACATGGACCACAGACTTAGCGGTTTCGATGCGCGAACTGGCGGGTATGCGAAGCGAAGGGATCTTCCATGTCACGAGCGGCGAAGCGATGTCTTGGTTTGAGTTCGCTCAGCAAGTAGCGGAGGCGACTGGTTTCGATTCTGGCCGCGTGCGTGCGATCAGAACGGTCGATTTGGATCCTCCTCGTCCGGCGCTTCGTCCGGCCAACTCGGTCCTGGAGACAACCCGACCGCAAGTACCAGCGAGGCGCACATTTCAGCAGCATCTAGTAGATGCGTCCAAAAGGTTAGATGTCTGAGCCCCACGTATAGGAGCAAAGTTTGTTAGGTCCTCGCGTTGGCTGACCGTAAAGTTGCGGACTAAAGCTCTGGTCTGCGAACGGGGTCGAAAGCGTGTCATCTCATTTGGATCAGCCCCGAACATCTCTGACGACTGGCTCATGTCGGGGTGAACGATAGACGTTGTACCCCTTGCTCAAGCGAGGGCCGGCGAGCGGAGTCGTCTTGTCCGGTAATGCCGGTGATAGACGCAGAGCGCATTGTCACCGATCAAATGTACGTTGTCCGGCCGCCCGCAAAAGAGTCCGCGTCTTCCTCAAGTGCTCGATCGGAGGATGCATCAATCGAATAGATTGGGCTGATTCGCCAAGAGCGGCGCCGCCTGGTCTTTCGCAGACAGCAAGACGTCGTTGGTTTGGGGCCATTGGATCGCGAGTTCAGGATCATTCCACGCGACGGCTCGTTCCGAAGAAGGGTCGTAGGTAGCACTAACTTTGTACGCAAATCGGGTGTCTGGTTCCAACGTGCAAAACCCGTGCCCGAAACCTCGCGGAACGAAAAGCTGATTGCCCGTTTCAGCGGAGAGCTTGACAGCCACGTGTTGCCCAAAAGTGGCAGATGAGCGGCGCAAATCAACCGCGACGTCGAGGACGGCACCGTCGAGCACTCTGACGAGCTTGTCTTGGGCGAAGGAGCCGATCTGGTAGTGGAGACCTCGCAGGGTGCCAACTGCTGCCGAGAATGATTCGTTATCTTGTACCCAACTCACGTTGATACCGAAGGAACTGATTGCCTGTTGGTTAAATGTTTCGGAGAACCATCCCCGCTCATCACCGTGACGTTGCGGTACTAGTTCGACGACGTCAGGTATCGACGTGGGAAGAACTTTGATCAAGTCTTCAGTCCACGTCGCTCAGTGGCTAATTGCTGCAACGGTCCCCACCAGTTCTCGTTTTCGCGATACCACTCAACGGTCCTTTCGAGGCCTTGCTCAAAGCCCACGGTTGGAGCCCAGCCAAGCTCGGCTCCAATTTTTGAATGATCAATTGCATAGCGCAGATCGTGTCCCGGGCGATCGGCTACGAAAGTAATGAGATCGGTCCGTGGCCTGCCGTCCGGAAGTGGATCGATCGAATCTAGTTGGTGACAAATCGCGGTTACGACTTCAAGATTGGTTCGTTCTTCGTCACCACCAATGTTGTAGGTCTCGCCCGGGAGTCCTGATTCGGCCACGAGGACGAGAGCACGTGCATGGTCTTCGACAAAGAGCCAATCACGCACGTTGTCGCCTTTGCCATAGACCGGGAGCGGATCGCCCGCCATTGCTTTGATCGTCACCAACGGAATGAGCTTCTCGGGGAAGTGGTATGGCCCGTAATTGTTTGAACAGTTCGTGATCAGCGTCGACATGCCGTAGGTCTCTCCCCACGCTCGGACCAGGTGGTCACTGCCAGCTTTGCTCGCTGAGTATGGAGACCGTGGGTCGTATGAGGTCTGTTCGGTGAACGCGGGATCCGTCATCCCCAGAGAGCCGTATACCTCGTCTGTGCTGACGTGGTGGAATCGTGCGACCCCTGAATTCCTGGCTGCCTCGAGAAGGTTGAATGTGCCTATCAGGTTGGTGTGAATGAATGCTGATGGCCCATCGATAGATCGATCTACGTGAGACTCTGCCGCAAGATGCATGACCGCATCGGGACGGTGCTTTGCGAATGTCTCGCGAAGTGCCTCAGGGTCACAGATGTCTGTCTGTTCGAACGTGTAACGGGGGTTATTCTCGACAGACGAGACCGATGCCGTAGTCGCGGCGTAGGTCATCTTGTCGAGGTTGATTACTTCGTGGTCGGAGTCCCCAATGAGGTGGCGAACGACTGCTGACCCGATGAAGCCCAAACCTCCGGTAATGAGGATTTTCATTGTGTTCTCGTTTCGACCAGACTGAGCAGGTACTGCCCGTAGCTATTTTTTTCCATGGCTTTACCCGTGGCTGCAAGTTCGTCGTCGGTGATCCAGCCGTTCGCCCAAGCGATTTCGTCGAGGCAAGCGATCTGGCTGTTCTGTCGATGCTGAATGACGCGGACGAACTCCGATGCCTCGACCAAAGAATCGAAGGTTCCAGTGTCCAGCCAGGCATAGCCACGGTTGAGCGTTTCGACGCGTAGGTCCCCACGCTCGAGGTAATAGTCGATCACCGACGTAATTTCTAGTTCGCCCCGCGCTGAGGGTTTAACCGACTTGGCGGCTTCGACAACGCGGTCGTCGAAAAAGTACAGACCCGTGACTGCCCAGTTGCTTCGAGGGTTCTGCGGCTTCTCCTCGATCGACAAAGGCTGCCCTGCGTCGTCGAGCTCGACGATTCCGTATCTTTCTGGATCGCGAACGTGATACCCAAATACTGTCGATCCGGACGGAGCGCTGGCTGCTCGTCGCAGCTGAGTGGCGAATCCAGCGCCATAGAAGAGGTTGTCGCCCAGAACAAGCGAGGCGCCCTGCCCAGCCAGAAACTCCTCGCCAATCAGG
>CALDYC010000131.1 GCA_937941245.1 uncultured Acidimicrobiales bacterium
GGGTTCAAATCCCATACCTTCCGCCAACGCTGGAGCGGCCTCGGATCTAATTCGGGTCCGCTACAGCTCGTTTTGAGGGGTCTGTCGTGCAGCTGTATTGGCCGAACAGCCGAGGGGCTGATCGACCTGCGACCAACGGCCTATCCGCTTCGGACCATCTCGGCCAAAGAACCTCACTGTGGGTGACCGTTGCCGATAGAAGCACACGCTCTCAACGAAGGCTCGAACCGTGACCACTTCTTCGCTTGCACCGACAATCGATCACCAGCTTGATATCGCCGTGACTGCTGATCGTTTCGGATGCGACGCCGCGTCAGATCGCACCAAACGCGCGTGCGGTTTGTATTTGTGGCTTCTTGGCCCAACCACCCAGCAGCTACAGACCACCTGCCCCTGCAAGCAGTAGCGGCGATTAGCTCACCCAACTCTTGATTTTCTCGATGGTTTCGAGCCGGTTCGGACCAACCGGGTTGAGCGACAGGCGGGTTACGCCAGCGTCTTTGTAGGCCTGCACGCGATCACGCACCCAACCCTCGTCGCCAACCATTGCCGTCGACTTGAGGTACTCGGCAGGAACTGCTGCTTCGGCCGAGTCTTTCTGCCCGCTGAGGTAGAGATCTTGAATCTGTTCCGCTTCGGCCTCGTAGCCATACTTGTGGAAGATGTTGTTGTAAAAGTTCTTTCCCTTGGCTCCCATGCCACCCACATAGAGCGCGGTCATCATGCGACCACCGTTGCGGATCTTCTCTGCGGTGGCTTCATCGCAAATTGCGACGTTTCCGCCAGCGACGACCTCCATGGGAGCGAGCGCGGCGTCTCGCTTTTGGCGCCCAGATTCGAGGTCATCGCCCCACACCTGCCGGGCTCGTTCGGGGTGGAAGAAGACTGGCAACCAACCGTCGGCCACCTCGGCGGTCAGGGCCACATTCTTTGGGCCGAGACTGGCGATGTAGACCGGGATGTCGGTTCGAACTGGGTGGTTGATGAGCTTGAGTGGCTTACCGAGTCCGGTGCCTTGATCCGCTGGCAGCGGTAGCTGGTAGATCTCGCCGTCGTGTTCAACCTTTTCGCGACGCCACACCTTGCGACAGATCTCGATGACTTCGCGAGTCGCCGCCAGCGGCTTGCGGTATGGAACGCCATGCCATCCTTCGATGACCTGCGGACCAGATGCCCCGAGACCGAGCACGAACCGCCCGCCGGACACAGCGTCGAGACCCGCAGCGGTCATCGCCGTCAGGGTTGGCGTGCGGCTGTAGATCGGGAAGATCCCCGAAGCCAATTCGACGGTCTCGGTCTTGGCTGCGAGGTACCCCAAGATCGACACTGCGTCGAAGCTGTAGAGCTCCGCGACCCAGATCATGTCGATGCCGGCCCTTTCAAGGTCGGCGGCCTCGGCTGCCGCCTGACGCGGGTCGCCGGAGTAGTTGAGAGACATCGAGAGCTTCATGCCCTCAGAATGTCACATCGCCTACTCCGGCTCCGAGTTCAGTTCGGCGATTTACGTCGCCAATGATGAGATCGATCCGGTGTGTCAGCCCGCCTCTGAATGCGTGACTGGCTCTTCGCCCATCCATTCGCGCAGGGTGTTCTTCATCTTGGTCTGCTGGATGAAGATGTCGTGCTCCGGTCCCTCAGGTCCGGCCTGGGGAGCCTTGAAATAGAAGCTGAGCCATTCCTGTACCCCAGACTCGCCAGCGCGGGCTGCGAGGTCCATGAACAGTGCGAGGTCGAGCACGATGGGAGCGGCCAGGATCGAGTCGCGGCACAAGAAGTTGATCTTGATCTGCATGGGGTAACCGAGCCATCCGAAGATGTCGATGTTGTCCCAGCCCTCTTTGTCGTCGCCGCGTGGCGGGTAGTAGTCAATGCGAACTTTGTGCTCGATATCGCCGTACAGCGATGGGTAAAGAGATGGCTGCAGGATCGTGTCGAGCACGCCCAGCTTGGACGATTCTTTCGTCTGGAAGTTCTCTGGAGCATCGAGCACTTCACCGTCGCGATTGCCGAGGATGTTGGTCGAGTACCAGCCCCGGATACCGAGCATGCGCGACTTGAGTCCAGGGCTGATGAGGGTCTTCATCAGCGTCTGGCCGGTCTTGAAGTCCTTGCCGCCGATGGGTACGCCTTCGCGCTCAGCCAGTTCGACGATGCAGTCAAGATCGCAGGTCAGGTTCGGTGCGCCGTTCGCGAACGGAACGCCACTTGAGATCGCGGCGTAGGCGTAGATCTGGCTAGGCGAGATGTTGTCGTCGTTGTCACGAAGACCTTGTTCGAAGCTTTCGATCGAGTCGTGCACGGCGGATGCCTCTTGATAGGCCTCGGTCGATGCACACCACACCATGACCAGGCGGTCACAATCGTTTTCGGTCCGGAACCGTTCGATGTCGGCCATGAGCGCTTGGGCCTGGTCCATCTTGTTGGTCTCAGATTTGACGCGGACGCCGGTGATTCGGCTTACCCAACGTTGGTCGAAGACCGCGTCCATCGCGAGAACGCCTTCGAGCTCGCCGGAGAGCGGCGCGAGGTCGGTTTCGGTCATCACGCCAGCAGTGCGGGCTGCTTCGAGCATGTTGGGCGAGAGCGGATCCCAGCCACCGAACACCAGATCACCAAGGTCTGCCAGTGGCACGAATTCCTTGATAAGCGGGTTACGTTCTTCGGCGCGCTTGCCGAGTCGGATGTGAGCCATCTGGCTGACCGAGCCAATGGGGTCGGTGCCAGCATTGCGTGAGTGCATGACGCCGGCGATGAGCGTCGAGGCGACGGCACCCATGCCGGGCATGAGCAGGCCGAGCTTGCCAGAAGCCGGTGCGATGTTGCGTGGAGAAGTCATGTCAACAAACCTAAGCGCTACTGAACAGTAGAACCATTCAGTGAAGCATGACTTCACTATTGCGAGATGCTGGTAAACAGTGGTCGTGCACCAGGCCGGATCGCTTTCGAATGTCTCGACATCACAGCTCGAGTATCTGGTGGCTGCCGTCGACCATGAACGCTGGGGCTCCGCGGCCGAGGCCGTAGGGGTCAGCCCATCGGCGTTGTCACAAGGCCTTGCCGAGCTCGAACGGCGGCTGGGCGTCCGACTGTTCGACAAGCAGGGCCGCCGCCGGGTCCCAACCCCAAACGCCGCAGCCGCCTACGACCACGCCCAACGCATTTTGGCGGAGCTGCGAGAACTCGCACGCTGGGCCAGCGAGGTCCAGAGCGGCAGCACCGGAAGCCTGTCCATCGGCATGATCGACACTGCGGCTATTCACCACTTCGGCGAGACGCTCACCGCGTTCAGCACGTCCAACGCGGGCGTGACGCTGCGACTGGTGGTGCGGCCATCGAACCAGCTTCTGTCATTGATCGCTGCTGGCGAACTCGACGCGGCGGTCGTTGTTGACCCCGAACCCGACGTTCGACTCGCGCTCGAACCACTGATCAGCGAACCGCTTCACGTCTACGCGCCGCCAAACGTCACCGTCGGCGCACCGAGTACCTGGGGGCCGTGGGTCGGTTTCCCGAAGGACTCACGGACCAGACGCATGATCGCGGCGAAGCTCCGGCGTGATGGCGTCGACTACGACGTCGTTGCGGAAAGTTCGCAGCCAGCGGTGCTTCGAGAGATGGTGCAGCTCGGCATGGGCTGGTGCGTGTTACCGGTCTCCGATGCTGAATCTGAGCCCCACTCCCTTCGACGCGCCCGCCATTCGCCCATTGCAGAGCGCACACTCACGCTCGCGACCCGGACCGATCGAGCTGCTTCGCCTGCGCTGCAGGCCCTGCTCGACGCGCTGCTTACCGAATCCGAAGCGGCTGCCGTCACACGTCGTCAGTAGCCTGCGGAACAATGCAAGGCATGCACCCACACATGGTCATCGGACGCGACAAGAAAGAGATCGCCGGCAAGACCCTCGACAAATCGACTGTGCGTCGTGTGCTGTCCTATGCCGACCGGTACCGGGGTGCCCTAATCGGCTTCATTCTCACGCTGTTCGCCTCGTCGCTGCTCAGCATCGTTCCGGCGCTGCTCGTCCGCGAGATCATCGACAACGCCATCCCAAACAGCGACCGCAGCACAGTCAACCGGCTCGCCATCATCATGGCCATCATTGCCATTGTCACCAGCGCTATCTCGCTGCTCGAACGATGGTGGTCTGCTCGTATCGGCGAAAGCTTGATCTACGACCTGCGGTTGCAACTGTTCGATCACGTGCAACGCATGCCGATGGCGTTCTTCACCCGCACCCAGACCGGGGCACTGATCAGCCGCATGAACAATGACGTCATCGGTGCCCAGAGAGCGCTGACCGGCACCCTGGGCCAAGTTGTGTCCAACGCGATCGTGCTCGCCACAACGCTCGTCGCCATGTTCATTCTCGAATGGCGACTGCCGTTGCTTGCGCTTGCGCTGCTGCCGTTCTTTTTGCTTCCGACCAAACGCGTCGGCCGCGTGCTGCAGGGCCTGACCCGCGAGCAGATGGGCCACAACGCGTCGATGAACACCACGATGACCGAACGCCTGAACGTCTCAGGAGCCTTGCTCGTCAAACTGTTCGGCCGCCACGAGACCGAGACCGAGCAGTTCGGGGCACGCGCAGGTGCGGTGCGCGACCTGGGCATCCGAAGCGCGATGTATGGCCGTGCATTCACGATCGGGCTCACACTTGTCGGTGCACTCGGCACCGCGGTGATCTACTGGGTCGGTGGGCGGTTAGCCATTTCCGGATCGATCAGCATCGGAACCGTTGTGGCAATGGGCTTGTATGTCGCCCGGATCTACATGCCGCTTACAGGGCTGACGAACGCTCGCGTCGATGTCATGACCGCGATGGTGAGCTTCGAGCGGGTGTTCGAGGTACTCGACAGCCAGAATCCAATCGTTGATCGTCCCGACGCGATCGAGCTGCCCAAGGCCACTGGTGCCATTGCGTTCAACAACGTCGGTTTCACGTATCCGACAACAAGCAATGCTCCGGCGTCGCTCGAAGCTGAAACCGGATCCGTCTCGAGCGAGACACCCAACGAGCAGGTACTCGGCGGTGTCACCTTCGACGTCTCGCCGGGTCAACTTGTCGCCCTCGTCGGACCGTCGGGCGCCGGCAAATCAACCCTCATCTCGCTATTGCCTCGCCTATACGACGTGACATCAGGTTCGATCACAATCGACGGCCACGACGTGCGTGACCTGACCCAGCAGTCGCTGCGCGGCGCCATCGGTGTCGTCAGCCAGGACTCACACCTCTTCCACGAATCGATCGGCGACAACCTTCGCTATGCCCGACCGGGCATTACACATGCCGACATGCGGGCGGCATGCCAGGCCGCTCAGATCCTCGACGCCATCGAGTCACTGCCCGACGGCTTTGACACGATCGTCGGCGAACGCGGCTACCGCCTTTCTGGCGGCGAGAAGCAACGCGTAGCCATTGCGCGCATGTTGCTGAAGGACCCGGCAATCGTCATTCTGGACGAGGCAACGAGTCATCTCGACAGCGAAAACGAAGCTCTTGTTCAGGCTGCACTCGCAACCGCACTCGATCAGCGAACTGCGATTGTCATCGCGCACCGGTTGTCAACCATCACCGCCGCTGACGTCATTCTCGTGCTCGATGGTGGCGCAATCGTTGAGAGAGGAACCCATCAGGAACTACGCGACGCCGGCGGCCTTTACAGCGAGCTGTACCAAACCCTGGTGCGCGGCGACGGCACGGGCGCATAGGCCATGACCGACGGGACCCTCTTCGACGTTGACGAGACACTCACGGTTGGCCAGGTCAATCGTCGAATCTCACGAGCGATCGGGGCAGCGTTCCCTCACGACCTCTGGGTACAGGGCCAAATCCGCAACCTGAGCAAATCAGCTCGCGGGCACGTCTACTTCGACTTGATCGACCCGGTCGAAGCGGGTGCCACGCCCAAGGCATCGATCTCGGTGACGCTGTTCGACTCGAGTCGCCAAATCGTCAACCGGATCATCACCCGCACTGGCAACACCATGCGTGTCGAAGACGGTGTTGAAGTCCGCATCAGGGCCACGACCGACTTCTACTCGGCCCGAGGTCAAGTCCAGCTGGTGATGAGTTCAATCGACCCCGAGTACACCCTGGGCCGGTTGGGCGCCGACCGCGACCGCCTACTCGAACAGCTGCGAACCGAGGCAGTACTCGACGCCAACCGCCAGCATGACCTTGCGCTGGTGCCGCTTCGCATTGGACTGGTGACGAGCGAAGGCAGTGCGGCATACGCAGACTTCACTCGCGAGATCAGTCAGTCGGGCTACGCGTTCGAGATCACCGTCTTCGACACTCGGGTGCAGGGCGAGTTCGCCGGCGAAGAGATCGCTGGCGCGATCGCGGCGGCATCTCAAGCTGATATCGACGTGCTGGCTATTGTCCGCGGCGGCGGAGCACGAACCGATCTTGCCGCCTTCGACACCGAAGCTGTGGCCCGAGCAGTCGTTGGCGCCCCGGTTCCCGTCATCTGCGGAATCGGGCACGAGATCGACACATCGGTCGCCGATCTCGTGGCACACACCAGCGTCAAAACACCAACGGCATGCGCCCAAGCACTCATCGGTCACGTCAGTGCATTTGACACGACACTCAATGATCTCGCGACCCGGATCAGCGAACGCGCACCCGTCGTCACCGAACGCGCAGCGGCCCGGGTCGAGCTGGTAACCGTACGTACCAACGCACGGGCGAAGCATGCGCTGGCCTCGGCCGGCGAACGCAACCAGCGATATGCCGAGGCCACCCGCAGACTTGTATCCGAACGACTAACCGGAGCTCAGACCGGGCTCACCAGCCGACGTGTCGACATGCAGCTGCTGTCGACGCGCTGCGTTTCAAGAGCGCAGAGTCGGCTGAACGCCGCGGCCGAACGGTTGCGACATCGGCCGCTCGACACGTTGCGCGATCACGACCAGCGAATAGCTCTGGTACAAGCAAAGCTCGACGCCGTCGACCCCGTCCAAGCTCTGCGCCGCGGCTGGACGATCACCACAACTGCTGACGGTCGCTTCGTGAGATCCATCGGTGATGTGTCAGCCGACTCGATACTGACCACCCGAATCGCTGATGGCATCATCACGAGCGTGGTAGCTACCGCAACTGGCACCGATCGCAGCGACTCTGCCACTACTGATTCGTGACCCATCCGCGACGATTCTGTTTCTCTGTTTCTCCGCGATACGCCCACTTCCTTACGACACCCTGAGGACACCCGCACATGACGACTGAAACACCAGACGGCACCGAGTCCGAGATCGGTTACGCCGACGCAGTTGGTGAACTCGATCAGATTCTCGACGAACTCGACGATGACTCGATCGACATCGATGTGCTATCCGAACGGGTCGAACGAGCCGCTGAGTTGATCGCGATCTGCCGCAGCCGGATACACACCGCAAATACTCAAGTCGCCAACATTGTCAACAGTCTGCAAACCGACGTCGTCGAGTAATCCCCGTCGAACGCTTTGAACGTTCGCAGGGTCACTGCGCGTGAGTTTCGGTGGGCAGAGCGAACCAGCTCACTCTCGATCTCGGCGGTGCGGTGTTGAGACTAGAGGTACGCTGCGATAGGCGACATCTGTCGCCGCAGTTCTTCATCGACGTAAGGAAACGACGTGACCGAAGTTCTTGGACGAGAACTGGCGGCCGACCCTTCGCTTGGGAATTCGGGCAACCAAGCTCCACTGACCGATACGGCTAACGCGCTCCGGTGGTTGCGTTCTGGTCTGAGTGAAGAAACCATGCGGCTTGAGCTGCCGCCCGATATTCGCAGCACCGTCTCGCCCATCATCGCTGCGTTGCGCTGGGGCGCGCTGTTGTTCGGCATGGTTACTGCGGCAACTGCAGCAAGTGACGGCGATCTCGGTGTGGTCGTCACATTGGCCATCGCACTGTTCTTGACCGTCTGGCGAACATTCCGACCGCTGCGGCTCGCGTGGGACGCGTTCATCGACCGTTCGCTTCCGATTGTGGACGGTGTAATCGTCGGCGGCGCGGTTGGCGCCAGCAGTGGTTTCGATAGCCCGTTTATTTTCTGTCTGCTCGTGGCAATTGTCGTTGCTGCGTTCGGCTGGGGACTCGTCAGCGGCTTCGCGACGATCCTCGGTTCGCTTGTCGCTATGGGCATCATCGCCTTCGCCAGTGGCGACTCGGTGAGCCTGACCGACGTAGGGGGCATCTCGCTGCTTCTGGTCATGGCCGGCGGCGTGCTTCTGTCCGCGTTCATCCGCGACAACCTGATCGAGCGTCAGCGAGAAGAGGCTGCGCTCAACACTCGAGTCGACATGCTGACCGAGACCAACGAAATGCTCGGCATCCTCAACCAGGTTGCCCGCACGCTGCCCGAGTCAATGGATATGAGCGAGGCAGTCAACGCCACACAGCGCGAACTAACTAGCCAGTTTGATGCAGAGACCATCGGCCTGGTCGTTCGCGACGAAGCAACCTCGCGATGGCTACCAATGATCACGCAAGGCTGCGACTTCAAAGACACCGTGGCGACGAGCGATCTGCCAGAGCCCATGCAACGTGCCCTTTTGGGCACGTCCACCCTCACAGCCGGAAGCGACGACAGCATCTTCGTCGGTGACGAATCCGGGTCGGGGTTGTACACCGCCCTCAAGACCCGAGGCAAGGTCATTGGCCTTCTCGCTGTCGAGAACGACCGAGCCGACAGTTACGGCCGACGCGAGGTCCGTATTCTCGACGGTCTGTCCGGGGCCCTCGCGCTCACGATCGACAACGTTCGTTCGTTCGGTCGTCTCCGCACTGTCGGCGCAGACCAGGAACGCACCCGAATCGCCCGAGACCTCCACGATCGCCTCGGCCAGTGGCTGACCTACATCAGCATGGAACTCGAACGAATCATGGGCGACGGCCCCGAGAGTAAACCGTTGCAGTCCCTCTACGGCGACGTTCAAACGGCGATCGATGAACTTCGCGAAACACTCCGACAACTCCGAACCAAGGTCAGCGACAAAGAAGCCCTTGAGGTCATTGGGCCAATGATGACTGAACGATTCGAGCAGCGCACCGGCACCGCATGCACTTTCTCGGCCGTGAACCCTGGTCAGTCCATGCTCGTCAACATCGAGAACGAGCTTCTTCGCATTCTGCAAGAAGCCCTCAACAATGTCGAGAAACACGCTCGAGCTACGCAGGTCGATGTCGCGTACGAAGTTGACGAAGGAAAAGCCGTCCTCACAATCACTGACAACGGCAAAGGTTTCAATACCTCCGGTGCGGTGCGTGATACGTCCTATGGTCTGATGGGTATGAGAGAGCGCGCCGACGTGATCGGTGCAACGCTCAAAATCAGCAGTGAGAAGGGCCAGGGCACAACGATCCAGGTCCGCGCCAGCAACGAACTCGGGATTTAGCCCATGCCAATACGTATTCTGCTCGTCGACGATCATCAGATTCTGCGCGAAGGCATTCGTCGAGGCTTCGAGTCGGCCGGACATGAGATCGTGGGCGAAGCCGCCAACGGCGAAGAGGCCATCGAGCTAGCGATCGAGACCAAGCCAGAGATCGTCATTATGGATTTGTCGATGCCGGTTATGGACGGCGTGACCGCGACCGGCCATATCCGCCAACGAGTTCCCGAAGCCCGGGTCGTCGTGCTGACCATGCACGATGATGTCTCGCGTACCCGCGAAGCGCTCGACGCCGGAGCCGATGGTTACCTTTCGAAGGGTTCGTCCTTTTCTGAGGTCTTGAGCACCGTCGAAGCTGTTGCCGCTGGCGAAACGGGCCTATCACCAGAACTCGCAATCTCCATGCTTCGAGCGGCCGAAGGTGCCGCTCCTGGCCCCGACGGACCGCTTCTTAGCGAACGCCAGGTCGAGATTTTGCAAGCCATCGCTGATGGGGCAACCACCAAGCAAGTCGCCCGCGACCTCGGCATTGCTCAAAAGACGGTCCACAACCATCTCAATGCGATCTATCGCCGCCTCGATACCCAGAGCCTCACCCACGCCGTGCTCAGTGCCGTTCGGCTGGGCATTATCAACCTCGACTGAGTCACTGTGGATCTGAGTCGGCGACTTCTTCTGCTACTTGGCGCGCAGACGCGAACCCGGGTTCTGCCGACGCTGTTGATCGCTGGGCTCGTCACCTGCGCAATCGCTATCCCGCTGGGGATTCGCGCACTGAATGCCGACGAACCAGCTGCAGACGTTGCCGCCCTTGTCGCTGATACCGGCCCGCTAGACGGTGGAGTCGTGAGTGGCGACGTCTCCATTGCCTTCACCGGTGAAGATGTAGAGGCCGTCTCGTTCAATCTGTTCATGGCTGGCAGCGATACCGCGGTGTACACATCGCAGGACGTCGACGGTCCTTCCTTTGACCTCGTGCAAAACAACGACGGATCACCTGGGTCGCTGGACTCAACGCAGTTGAGCAACGGCGCCTACGAACTGTTCGTCACGATGAACGGCGCCGCTGGCGAGAAGCGCACTGCGGCAACGTTCGAGGTGCAAAACCCATGATCCTCGACATGCGCGTAGGTGGGAATACCCAAAGCCTTCGGGCGCAATCCTCGCGATACTTGGTAGCACTTCACCACTTCGCAGGTGTTGATCACCCGGACGGCGACCATGACGACTGACGACAAAAAGAAGCGGCGCAACAAGCGCCTCGCTGGTTTGCTCGCTTTCGCATCATTTGATCGGGTCATGGCCTTGTTCATGTCGGTTTCGCTCACTGCTGCGGTCACAACCCCACTTGCGATGAGCGCTATCGATGCTCGCAACTCTGAAGAGGTATCCGGGGAGGTCACGATCTCAACTTCGCTCGGCGACATCGCCGCCGATGATCCTCGATTCCCAGACGTTCCCGGCGGCGCCGGCACCGAGACCGCTGCCGGCTCAGGCGACGGCGACGGCTCAGGTGGCGACGGCTCGGGCGACGGTGACGGCGGCTCAGGTGGCGGCGACGGCTCAGGCGACGGTGGTGGCTCAGGCGACGGTGGTGGCTCAGGCGACGGTGGTGGCTCAGGTGGCGGCGACGGCTCGGGCGACGGTGGTGGCTCAGGTGGCGGCGACGGCTCAGGCGACGGTGGTGGCGACGGCTCAAACAACGCTGATAACGACGACGCAGACACCGAAGACGATTCAGACGACGACGCAGACACCGAAGACAATTCAGACAGCGAAGACGATTCGGACGAGGCTGGTTCGGATACCGACAACAACGGCACCGCCGGCGGCACGACTAACGGCACCGGCAGCGGCACGACCGACGGCACCGATAGCGGCGGCGACTCTGGAAGCACCCCCGACGGCACCACCGACGGCAGCGGCAGCGACTCTGGAAGCACCCCCGACGGCACGACCAACGGCACCGGCAGCGGCGACAACTCCGGAAGCACCACCGACGGCACGACCGACGGCACCGACTCTGGAACCACCACCGACGGCACAGGCCCCATCGAGCCGACCGCCACGTCGGTCACCTTTCTTCCGCCGGGCGGCTTCTTCCCAACGGCGACCCCAACCTCAGCAGCGACGGCAACTCCCGAACCAACAGCAACGACCGAGACCACCCCGTCTCCGACAGCCTCGTCAACCCCCACCGCCACAGCTACTACAGAGCCAACCGCGACACCGAGCGCAACCGCAACACCGACAGCCTCGTCAACTCCGACCGCCACAGCTACCACCGGGCCAACCGCGACACCGACCGCAACCGCAACACCGACCGCAACCGCATCACCGACACCGACCCCACGAACCTCCACAGCAACCCCAACACCAACCAGCACCCCAACGGCAACCGCAACCGCAACCAGCACCCCAACACCGACCGCGACCAGCACCCCAACACCGACCGCGACCAGCACCCCAACACCAACGCCACGGCCCGATCCCGAAGTCGTCGTTATCGAGTTGATAGACGGCAACGACGACGTTGAAGAACGTCGCGGCTCTTCGTTCCAGCTTTCGAGTAATGACCTCGACTTTGGAGATCCATTCTTCGCCGGACCAGTACTCTCGGCGACGCGATTCAACGTCTGTGGTATTCCTGCCAATGCCGAGATCCTCGGTGCGAACATTACTTTCACCGCCGACGAGGCAGACAACCTTCCGACTCAGGTCTCGATCACCGCTGAACAATCGGCCAACACCCACATATTCGAACAGGACAGCCTGATCTCAACTCGAGACCTGTTGGAGACCGTCGTCAAATGGCCCGACGTCGAACCATGGATTCTCGATCAGCGAAGTTCGACTCCCGACATCGGCATACTCATTGCTGAGCTGCAGCAACTTCCGAGCTGGTCACCAGGCTGCAACTGGATCACCATCGTCTTCTCTGCCGTGGGTGATCGCGAAGCCGTCTCGTTTGATAACGATCCGGCCAAGGCCGCACAGTTGACGATCAAGTTCCAGCGCTAACAACAAGCGCTGGTTACCGAGCACCGGCCAGCTCGACGTGCGTTAACACGACCGGTACGTTGTCGCAGTGGCGATTCACAAGCTCGATCAGGTCAACGCATTTATCGCGCGCGATTTCGAGGCTGAGGTACCGGCACTCGGAATTGTTCGAGCTGCGCCGAAAATTCTTCAAGGCGGCGCCAAAGAGCTCGCCCGGGCCCAGACCTATCAGTGCGCACTCTTTGGGCACAAAGTCGCCGGTGCATCGGCCGGCATCAATGCTCCTGTAGACGAACAGTCGACCGCGGTGCAGGCGTTCGTCGCTGAGCTGCTTCCGCAGGTGACCGAGGGCGCTCTCATGATCAGCCCGGGTAAGGGCGTGACGCATGTCGACCTCGCTCCCCTGCTCGCCGTAGATCGACGAGACCCGACGGTTACAAGCACTGACGCCAGCGATCCAATACCTGGGCTCACTGCGTTGTCTGCAACAGCTGCTGCGGCGGCGATCCGGCCGCTCGACGGTGCCGCCGTCGCCATCGAGGGCTTCGGCGAGACCGGCCTGGCGATCGCTGAGCGAGTCTTGAACGGCGGCGCCCGAATCGTTGCCATTTCGACGGCATCTGGAACGGCCGTATCGAACGACGGATTCTCACTTGCTTCGCTTAGCGAGAGCTGGTCAGCCGGTGGCGCTGACCTGGTGAAGTCGCTTGTCGACGAGCCTGAGCCGGTTTGGAAGATCATGGGAACCGCGTGCGATGTGTTGTTTGTCGGCTCGAAGATGGGGGTGCTCGACCACAAGGCCGCTGAGCATGTCAGCGCCCAGGTCGTCGTTCCTCATGCACCGATTCCGTACACGACCAAGGGCGCGATCATGCTGGGCCGCCAGAACGTGGTCGTAGTCCCCGACATCGTCGCTACATCTGGGCCGATGTTGGCCGGGCTATCAACGACTGATGCGGGCACCCCCGATGGCATCGAGTCGTCGGTGCGCGAATTGACCAACGAGATCAAGGCCGACGAAGCCGGACCGATCCTCGCAGCCTGCAAGCGAGCCGAGGCATTCCTCGGAACATGGCGAGAGGCGCTTCCCTTCGGTAGGCCATTCGCGCCGTAGACGTTTGAACGGCAAAATCTGGGCTTATCCTTTCGTCTGCTGGGGCTGTAGCTCAGTTGGCTAGAGCACCTGCTTTGCAAGCAGGGGGTCGTGGGTTCGATTCCCACCAGCTCCACTCCAGAAACTCCGCACCCCGGTGCGGAGTTTCTTGCTTTTTCACGAACCTCCTTGACGACCGGGCGGCAGCAAGACGCTGTTCGGGGCCAATCTGAGGGCCAAGGAATTGACAAACGGGTGGGTCTGTCCCCGAGTCGACGACCATTCGGCCCTAGCTAAGCCACTTTCCCAAAAGGGTTTGGTGTCAAACCGACGGATCAAACGAACCTCGGCGTACCGGTCGCGGGTTTGGACCTTGACTGCGCTAGTTCCAAAGCCGTTCAACCTCAATGAGTGCTTGTGTCGTCCGGGTCTGCTGCATGTTTAGGTGACAGGTTGTTTAGACAGCCTTGACCCTCAGCGAGCTTGCGAACGATCTGGTCAGATCTGTCACCGATTTGCCGCAGTCAGGGTACTGTAACCAATCTGTGACACATGCTAGTTTGTAACTGATGTGTGACACTTATTGACTTGTACCCGAAGTGTGACATCCTAGGGCAGGAGTTCCATAGTGGCCATGTATCGCATTGATGCAGTCTCAGATCTACGACGCACACTGCGCAATATCCGTCAGGACAAGGAGTTATCCCAGTCGGACCTAGCACGAACAGCGGGAGTAAGCAGAAAATGGATCGTTGAACTTGAGACTGGCTCACGGTCGGTTCGCCTCGACACGCTCCTACTGCTGCTGAATGCACTCGACGTGCGTCTAGCTATTGAGCCAAACTCGACGCGAGCAATTGACCTTGACGATCTACTCGATCAAACCCTCGACTCGTGACACCACTTGTCGTCATGCTCGACGGCGCAGAAATCGGGACGATCACTGATAACTCCTTGCGCTACGCCGAGTCGTACCTAGCCGACCTCGACGCAAGCCGTCTATCAGTTTCCATGTTGCCGAGAAAGGCTTCCTACAAGCCAGACAAACTTCTGCCATGGCTATGGGGCCTCCTTCCTGACAACGAAGAAGTCCTGCGGCGATGGGCACGGGAACTCGACGCATCAGTTTCGTCAGTGACTTCCTTGCTCGGCACCGATATCGGGCTTGACTGCGCTGGGGCTGTGCAGTTTGTCACTCCTGAGTCAGTCCACCTGAGCAACGAGCGGGACAGCCACGTGGACTGGTTTGACGAGAGCCAGGTCGAAGAACTGCTCAAGGAACTCCGTAGAGACAGCACAGGCTGGCACGGCAGAGGTTCGGCTGGTCAGTTCAGTCTTGCCGGGGCGCAGGCAAAGACCGCTCTTCGCTTCGATAAGCGCACTGAACGCTGGGGCGATCCTCGGGGTAGCGAACCGTCTACGCACATTCTGAAACCAGCCGTGCCAGGCTTTGATAACCAAGAAGTCAACGAGCACCTATGTCTCAAGGCAGCGAGGAATCTAGGGCTACGAGCTGCGAAGACCGAGGTCCGTTCCTTCGGCACCGAACGAGCCCTTGTGGTGACTCGATTTGATCGATACCTCAACCCAGCGACCGGTCAGTGGCAGCGGCTGCACCAAGAAGATATGTGCCAGGCCCTAGGCGTTCACCCCTCGACCAAATATCAATTCGAGGGGGGACCGTCGACGGCCGACATCGTTGCAGTCCTCCGGCGCGTTCTGCCCCCTCCGGTCGCCAAAACCGAAGTCTGGCGCTTCGTTGACGCACTCATTTTCAACTGGCTGATTGGAGGGACCGACGCCCATGCGAAGAACTACGGGCTAGTGCATGCAGGCGATCAAATTCGACTCGCCCCTCTCTACGACATATCTTCGTTTCTTCCCTACGACGATTCCAAGGGCCACAAGCCCAAGCTGGCGATGAAGATCGGTGGCGAGTACAAACTCAAGCGCATCGGGCGTGCCCAGTGGGTCAGGTTCGCCGAAGAACTTGGCCTTGCTCATGAAGAAGTACTCGACCGAGCGATTTCAATGGCCGGACGTATCTCGCAGGCGTTCGATGATGCGACCGCGAGCGTCGAGCATGATGCTGAGTTTGCGCACGGCCTGACAGCCTTCGTTTCAGCAAGGGCAGACGTCGCCCTCAATGAGCTGACTCAGCGGTCGGGCTCACCAAACGTTGAGTTGGATACAACGTTCGCGTTGGTGTTTCGCTACGACGTCAGCGGTGTCGAGTCCGACCATTCTTCGCCGTTTTCGTTCAAACTCCAACTCCTCGTGCGCCCACCAGGTCAGGAGCAGTTCTTCTACTACCAAAACATCGTCTTCACCCTGCAGCGCGACGTTGGGATCGAGGAAGGGGACGCAGACCCAGGCGCTCTCATGGACATCGCAACCGAAACGGTTCGAGATTGGTTAGACGAAGGACAGCCGGGCTTACCACCGAATCAATTCGACGCATTGCCGCTTGGGCGTGAGAGAGTCAGAGACAAAGCACAGACGCACAGACCGCCAGCCCTTTCGACACTTCTCGCTCCCGGCCACATCCGCGAGGAGTGGGTTGCGCCAGCGATGCAAATCTTGCGCGAGGGTCTTACTCCAATGGCGGGAATCGACCAGCCGATTCCTGATTCAGGAAACAACAGTGCCAACGGTGATGACGGCCCATATGAGTTTGCGGTAACTGCACTGCGCGATATCTCCTATGCCGCGACTGCAAGGGTCCACTACGAAGTCGAAGTCCCGACATACCCAGTCGATCTCGACCGACTCATGATGACGTTGAACAGGGTGCGAGACCTTTCTGCCGGTCAAGCACACGCTGTGAGCGTAAACGTCAAGTTCGATCGCCGCGAACCGAACCCGGGAGCACTTGGTGTTTGGGGCTGGGCTCCGGGTGGGGTTTGGGGCAACGCACACCAGGGCTCAAAGACCGATTGGGCTGGCTATCAATGGACACCGGCTCACAACCCGCCGAAGCTCCGCAACCCTGATTCGGTCCCCCCAACAGAACAGGAGTTTGCCATAAGCGCGCTCTTCTGGGAGAAGGAGCCGTCCACGTCCGAGGCGGAAGCTAAACAACAAATTGCGACAAAACTTGCCGTGCCCGTCGAGTCAGTCGATCAAGCTTTGGCCTCAGTCCTGTCATGGACCTTTGCCTAGTCCAAACATCATCGCCGTCGGACAGAAAATGCGCAGGTGTTCGCTCTACATCGAAGCGCTGAAGATCACGGGTGAGGTCGGGACGTCCGAGCCGCCCACAGGTTCGATGGTGATACCCCAACCGCCGGTGTCTCGATCTTCGACGTCGAGCACCGTGTTGACTGCACCGTTCTCTACGACAAAAGTTGCCGAACCGATTGCTCCACCATCTACGAGGAACCAAATCTGATATTCCTGCTCGGGGGTGAGCTCGCTGAGCCCGGAACCTCGAACAACGACTTGGTCCCGATCAGCTGACCACACAATCTCGAGCATGGCGTCGCCTGCTGCGGAGGCCGGGGCCAGCTCGGTAACGATCGCGTCGGGAGCCGATACCACCTCTGAGATCACATCGGTGTCTCCAGGTCCCCGGCTGAGGCCAAACACTGCGACAAGCATGAGGACCGCCGCAGCAGCCGCGAGTGGGGCCGACAGCCGGCGGCGGCGTTTGTTGCGAGCGTCGGCGAGCGAAGCTACTTGGCCAGACACCGGCTCGATGACGTTCGAGGCAAGCGGAGTGTGCGACACATCGCGGTCAAGGGACGCCCGGTCAAGTTCGGAACCGGCCTTGCGGTCTGCGTCGAGCTGAGGAGTTCGGGCGATCGCAGACAGCACGGTGGCTCGCAGCGAGGCTGGCGGCTCGGAGGCGGTTGCATCTGAGAACTCAGCGACAACCTGGCGCAGCTCAGCGACTTCGGCGGTGCATGTGACGCACGTGCTGAGATGCAACTCGAACTGGGTGAGCTCGGTTGCCTCGAGAGCATCTATTGCGAACAACGGGGCCAACTGATGAAGATCCGTAGTCATAGTTCCCGCCCCATTCTTGTTCGAAGTTTCTGCAGGCCGTCACGAATACGTGTCTTCGCTGTGCCCTCGGGAATCGAAAGGAGGGTAGCGACGTCTCGATAGGTGCGCCCTTCAAAGTAGGCCAGAGTGACTGCCTCTCGCTGCGCAGGAGAAAGCGACGCCAGCGCAGCGCGTACTTCACCGCGGGTCTCTTGTCGTTCAATCACCTCGGTGACGGTGTCAGCAGCGACCATGACCGAAGACTGATGATCGCGATCCTCGCGTCGTCTACGAGCCTGTTCTGACCTGACGCGATCAACAGCCTTTCGATGAGCGATCGTGCATGCCCAAGTGCGAGGCGATGCTTTGGATGGGTCGTAGCGCTTGGCCTGACGCCACAGATCGACGAACACCTCTTGGGTCACTTCTTCGCTCATGGCTGCATCTCGCAGCACGTTGCGCACGATGCCGAATACCGCAGGCGCCAACTCGTCATAGAGCATTGCAAATGCCTGTTGGTCGCCGTCGACAATCCGTCGCAGCAGAGACGTAAGCCTGTCTCGGTCGGGCGCCGTCGCATGAGGTGACTGCTCGCGCGAGGACATGGCGACATGATCGCATGTTTTGGCCGGTTTCCGGCTGTCCGTCGAGCGAGATCCACCTACGTCGTTCGGAACCGTCCTCCGAGCGGATTGGTCCAAGCCGAAGCACTGGTGACTCCGAACTACCTCCATGCATAACACTCACTTGTCCCCACGCTGGTTGGGCGGTGTCACGGGTCTCGTGGCTGGAGCGCTCGGTATTGCCGTAGCCACGCTCGTCGCCGGCACCCGACGGGTCTGGCGATCGCCGGTTCTCGACGTGGGAGATCGGGTCATCGACAATGTGCCGGTTTGGTTGAAAGAACTCGCCATCTCTTGGTTCGGGACCAACGACAAGATCGCCCTCCTGGTCGGGATCGGCTTCACCCTTGCGTTGTTCGCGGGCTTGCTCGGGCACCTTGCATCGATCGGCCGCATGCGAGTGGCCCTCGCTGGCGTCGTACTCTTCGCTCTGATCGGCTCGTGGAGCGCCCTTGGCGAGTCTGGTTCCTCTTTGAGCTTCGTGATCCCCACGCTGATTGGCTCACTCGTCGTTGCCGCAGCCCTCATCGGCGCCCGCCGGTGGCTCGACGCTCGAGGCGCGTTCGACGCTTCGCCCACCGAAGACAACGCCCCGTACCGTCGCACGTTCATCGCAGGTCTCGGTGCAACCGCCGTTGCTGCTTGGGGCGTATGGTTCGCCGGTAACCGCCTCGAAGGTCGCTTCAGCGCTGCCGGGTCCCGGAACAACGTGCAGCTCGCCGGAGGCGCCGATGGTCCGCCAATCGCTCCTGCTGAGATCACCCGAGAGGGCGCGGCCCCGTTCTACACACCCAATGCCGACTTCTACCGCATCGACACTGCACTCGTTGTGCCTCAAGTTCCTGCCGATAGCTATCGCCTGCGAGTCACTGGCATGGTCGACAACCCAATCGAATTGACCTACGAAGACATCCAAGCCCGTGGCTTGGTCGAGAGCGACATCACCCTCACATGTGTCTCGAACCTCATCGGTGGCGGTCTTGTTGGTACTGCACGTTGGCAGGGAATTCGCCTGGACGAACTGCTCGAAGAAGCAGGCGTGCAAGCCGGCGCTGACCAAATTGTTGGTCGCTCCGTCGACGGATACACGTGTGGTTTCCCCGTTGCTGCCCTCGACGGACGCGATGCCCTCGTCGCAGTCGCAATGAACGGCGAGCCGCTGCCCCTTGAGCACGGCTTCCCGGTACGACTCATCGTTCCGGGCATCTACGGATATGCGTCGGCCACAAAGTGGCTCACTGAGATCGAAGTGACGACTTTCGACCAGTTCGATCACTACTGGGTGCCACGGGGCTACGCGGCCCTCGCTCCGATCAAGATGCAGACCCGCATCGACTCACCGCGTGGGTTGGACAAGATCGACGCCGGCCAGTTCGCAATCGGCGGTGTCGCATGGGCCCAGCCAACCGGAATCTCGGCTGTTCAGATCAAATTTGACGATGGCCCGTGGATCGACACAGACATCGCCGACGAGCTCAACGGCTCGACCTGGCGACAGTGGAATCACATCTGGGACGCCACCCCAGGGCGCCACACAATCACCGCTCGCGCAATCGATCAAAACGGAACAATCCAGACCGTCGACCGCGACGAACCACTCCCAGACGGCGTCACAGGGCACCACTCAGTAGTTGTGCTCGTAAGTGACACCTAAAACCCCATTCCCCGGAGGGAACCCCATGAAGAACACCCACCCGATGATGCGCCTTATGGCCTTGCTGCTTGCGATGGCCATGCTGGCCGTCGCTTGCGGCAGCGATGACGACGCAGACACCGCTGAAGAAACACCATCCACTGAAACCGCCGACGACATGGACGACGGCGACATGGACGACGGCGACATGGACGACATGATGGGCGCTTACGGTCCAGCTTGTTCAGCAGTCCCTGCTGACGGCGAAGGCAGCTTTGCCGGCATGGCCGATGACCCAGCAGGAACCGCAGCATCAAACAACCCGCTGCTCTCCACCCTGGTCACCGCAGC